>CAYHRC010000120.1:0-7837 GCA_964358565.1 uncultured Sphingobacterium sp.
ATGAAGCAATGATACTGTGGCTTTAATTTATAGACTAATAAATGTGACGGGAGCAAGGAAAAATGTGACGAAAGGCGGAATTTTACTTTTCAGGCCTCAAAAAATCAATATTCCGCTTCAATCCGCTGAATTTTGTTCGTTTCACGGCTGAGTTTTTAAACACTTTCCTGAAGGTTTCCTCGGTAATTTCCTGCCAGTCTGATGAAGAGATACCTAAAAGTTCTTCATGGGGTTTAAAAGAAGGCTCGGAATTCAGAACGGAAAATTTGTTCCATGGACAAACATCCTGGCAGATATCACAGCCGAACATCCAGTTCTCCATTTTGCCCCTGAACTCTGCCGGTAATTCATTTTTTAATTCGATGGTCAGATAAGATATACAACGTCTACCATCAACCACATAGGGAGCAACAATCGCATCAGTAGGGCAGGCATCAATACAGCGGGTGCAGGTTCCGCAATGATCTTGTGCAGGAGCAATATCATACTCCAGTTCAAGATCGGTTATGAGTTCTGCAAGAAAAAAGAAAGAACCGGCTTTTTTATTAATAAGGTTGGTGTTTTTGCCTACCCATCCCAGGCCTGCCTTTTTAGCCCATGCCTTATCCAGTACGGGTGCTGAATCGACGAAGGCACGCCCGTTTATTTCACCAATCTCAGTCTGAAGAATTTCAAGGAGTTGCTTTAATTTATCTTTTATTATAAAATGATAATCTTCCCCGTAAGCATACTTGCTGATCTTTGGCGCCTCAGGATCTGAGGGCTTTTGGTTGGTGAAATAGTTAAGTGAAAGCGAAATGACAGATTTCGCTCCTTCAACAAGCTTTCGCGGATCCAAACGCTTGTCGAAATGGTTTTCCATATAGCTCATTTCCCCGTTGAAACCTCTTTTTAACCAGCTTTCCAGCCGTGGAGCTTCCTCTTTAAGAAAATCTGCCTTTGAAACTCCGCAAGACTGAAAACCAAGTTTATAGGCTTCGTTTTTAATAAAAGCCGTGTATGCTGCACCTCCAACCATCAGCACAAAGATAAAAAATATGTACAAGAGGCTCTGTTTGATTTGATTAACATATTTATCTATTAGTAAAATATATTCTTTCGTATAAGAAAGGTTTATGGTATAGCTTTTGATAGTTACCCACCAAACAAATCAATAAATTATGAAACCGAACTTTATTAAACTTTCAAGTCTGGCAATCGCCTTACTGGTATCTGCTGCAGCGAATGCACAGGATACTTCAATGGTATCGCCGGTTACTCCTAAATTATTTTCACCTGCATCGTCATTCAACACCTGGTCTGTAGGTATCAATGCCGGAGTACTGGCACCTACAGTTCCCTTTGGAAAAAATGATTTTACCAAATGGAAAGCTGATCTGGGCTTCGGTGGATACATTAAGAATCAAATATTACCTGCCTTCGGTCTGCAGGCAAATTTTTTAGCCGGTAAATTAAAAGCCGATAACAGTGAGCCATGGGGTAATGGCATGCCGCCGGTTAGTGCGTATGATTCGTATGAAACAAACGTGGGTTATGCCGGAAGTTTGAGCGGGTTCTTAAGTTTAGGAAACATTTACTGGATGAACCGCAGAAATCTTGTTCAGCCATTTATTACCGCTGGTGCGGGTTTGATGGGATATAAAGTTTCCCTCACCGATAAGAGCGGTACAGTTAGTGATTATAATGGCGGTGAAAGTGTTAAAGAAGTGTTTTTCCCTGTAGGGGCAGGATTGAAGTTCAGCCTGTCGAATAATATTAATCTCGATCTTGGGTATACCATGAACTTCGTGGATGGTGATAATCTGGATGGTTATCGGTCAGGTCCGGAGGGTGATAAGTTCTCTTACACTCATATTGGACTCGAATTTGCACTTGGAGGTAAATCTAAAACACAACTGGCTACATACAACCCTGTTGCTGCCTTGCAGGATGATTATATCAGCAGGAATGCTGCCTTGCAGGCAGAACTGGCTGCTGACCGTGCCAAACATGCTGCGCATATGGCTCAGATGGATACAGACTGGAAACGTTTTCTGAATGACTCAGATAAGGATGGTGTTTCAGATTATTTCGATAAATGTCCGAATACACCGGCCGGAACACAGGTTGACGGTGCAGGTTGTGAAATCAAAGTGACCACTGTTAATCCGGTTCGTGTTGTTATCACAGAAGAAGACAGGAGAGTAGTGGCTGAGGCTATTCGTAATCTTGAATTTGACTTTGCTAAGTCAACGATCCGTCCGAAATCATACCCAAGTCTGAACAGGGTTGCAGAGCTGCTGAAAACAAAGGACTTTAGTTTAAAATTAGCTGGCCATACCGATTATGTTGGCAGTGATGCAGCAAATTTAAAGCTATCAAAAGACCGTGCAGAATCTGTTAAATCATACCTGGTAAGTCAGGGAGCTAATCCTTCCCGTATCGAAGCAACAGGATATGGTGAAAGTCAGCCAATTTCGAGCAATAAGACTGCTTCAGGACGTCAGAATAACAGAAGAGTAGAATTTACATTATACTAAACCAATTATAATTTAATGAAAAAGGGGCTTTTCCATGGAAAAGCCCCTTTTTATTTGATGTGCAGTGGTTTATTTCAAGGTTTTGTTAAACAAATCAAGTGTACGTTCCCAGGCAAGTTTAGCCGCTTCTGCATTATAACGCTCACCACCTGTATCATTATTGAAGGCATGCTGTACTCCCTCATAAATATAAAGCTGATATTTTATGCCGGCGGATTTAAGCGCTGCTTCATATTCAGGTATACCTGCATTTATCCGGGTATCGAGGCCGGCATAATGTAAGAGCAGCTGTGCTTTAATTTTGGGGACATCAGCGGCAGCCGGCTGCATTCCGTAATAAGCTACTGCTGCAAGGAGGGCAGGCGAATTAACAGCTAACTGGTTCACTAATCCGCCACCCCAGCAGAAGCCAACGGCACCGGTTTTTCCATTACTTTCAGGTCTTGATTTCAGATAATCAAAAGCTTTCAGGAAATTATTCAGGTTTTTAGGTGATTCTATTTTACTGAATAAGGCTCTTGCCTCATCCGTGTTTTCGGGAGTTCCCCCAAAAGGAGAAAGGGCGTCGGGGGCCAGTGCTATAAAACCAGCTTTGGCAAAACGACGTGTGATATCCTTAATATGCGGGTTCAGGCCCCGGTTCTCATGGATGACCACGATGCTTCCATATTTACCCGGAGCTTTTGGCCTTGCCAGGTATCCTTTCATGGTGCTGCCATCTCCGGGATAGCTGATGTCCTCAAGTATTAGATCTTCATCCTTCTCAGAAACTGTGGCAGCCTGAGCATAATTTACCTCTAATAAGGAAAGTGCAGACATAGCCACAGCCGCACTGCCGGTTAGTTTTACCAGCCGGCTCATAAATTCTTTGCGGCTTAATGGTTTATGCGTGTATTCGTCGTACAGATTGATTATTTGCTGATCCATTTTTCATCGTATTTATCTTAAATTTAAATAAATACATTTAAAACAAGGTGTTTCCACCAGATTTAATGCGGCCTAAATGTTTATACGCGATTTCGGTACACTCTCTTCCGCGGGATGTCCGCATAATATATCCTTCCTGGATCAGGAATGGTTCATAAACTTCTTCGATAGTTCCTTCCTCTTCACCAACAGCCGTAGCTATGGTCTTTAAGCCAACAGGTCCTCCTTTAAATTTATCTATGATCGTGATAAGGATCTTGTTATCCATCTCATCCAGACCATGCTCATCAACGTTTAGGGCGTTTAGGGCATATTTTGCTATTTCAGTATCAATATTGCCATTGCCCTTTATCTGAGCAAAATCACGGGTACGGCGTAATAAGGCATTCGCTATCCTGGGTGTCCCGCGGCTCCGGCGGGCAATTTCAAAGGCCCCCTCATCGGAAATCGCGGTCTTAAGGATCTGAGCAGATCGCAGTACGATGGTTGTTAATAGCTTGGCATCATAATACTCCAGACGGCTGTTTATACCAAAGCGTGCCCTCAGAGGCGCAGTAAGGAGGCCTGAGCGTGTTGTTGCACCGACAAGAGTAAAAGCATTCAGGGATATTTGAACAGAACGCGCATTAGGCCCTGTCTCCAGCATGATATCGATCTTGAAATCTTCCATGGCTGAATACAAATATTCTTCAACCAGGGGACTTAAACGATGGATCTCATCTATAAAAAGTATATCGCCTTCTTCAAGGTTAGTTAACAATCCTGCCAGATCACCAGGTTTGTCCAGTACGGGTCCGGATGTGATCCTGATGTTCACACCCATTTCATTGGCGATAATATGGGAGAGGGTAGTTTTGCCCAAACCCGGAGGCCCATGCAAAAGAACATGATCGAGCGCCTCACCGCGAAGCTTGGCAGCCTGAACGAAAATTCGCAGGTTTGCCAGGATCTTATGCTGACCCGTAAAATCCTCGAATACCTGCGGGCGTAAAACTTTTTCGATCTCCCGTTCTACGGGTGAAAGATTCTCTTCACCTGGGTCAAGATTTTCATTCATAAGGGTGATACTGTGGTTTTCATTTTGTGTATAATTTGCTTTTTATCGGTAATGAAGCTTGCATGAGCTTATTCATTTTGTTTTGCCTGCCTGCGGTAGGCAGGTGAGCGGCAAGCTCATGCAGGTTTCATCTGAAGATGCAAAGAATTTTTAAAAATTTTACCTGGTAAATATAAGTTAAGTCTTTTAAAACCCAACCTAGGCTTTATGATCAGGTCTTGAATAGTTACGGAAGAAACTGCTTAATTTGATCTGTATAACGCCTAAAAAGGCTTCACGAAATATCCTGGTACTCATTTTGGAGGTTCCTTCGGTACGGTCTGTAAAAATGATCGGCACCTCCACTACTTTAAAACCATATTTTATGGCTGTAAACTTCATCTCTATCTGAAATGCATAACCAATGAATTTGATCTTATCAAGTGGGATGGTTTCTAAAACTATCCGCCTGTAACATTTAAAGCCGGCTGTTGCGTCCTGGATGTCTATTCGTGTGATAATTCTCACATATACAGATGCAAAGTATGACATTAAAACCCGGCTCATGGGCCAGTTAACAACATTTACTCCTTTAATATAACGTGATCCGATTGCAAGGTCAGCTCCCTCAATGCAGGCAAGTTTTAATCGGGCCAGATCGGCAGGATTGTGGGAAAAATCGGCGTCCATTTCAAAAATATACTCATAATTTCTTTGAAGGGCCCATTTAAATCCATGAATATAGGCAGTTCCTAAACCGAGTTTACCTTTTCTTTCTTCAATGAAAAGCAGGCCTTCATATTCTTCCTGCAGGCTTTTTACAATATCGGCAGTGCCATCGGGGGAACCGTCATCGACTATCAGTATATGAAATACATCAGACAAGGAGAAAACTGATCGAATGATATTTTCGATATTTTCTTTCTCGTTGTAGGTAGGAATAATGACAATGCTGTCTGATAACACGAATTGAGATTTTGAGATGCGAATATAATGGTTTCAGGTAAAAGAGGCACGACGTACCTGAACTCTTTTATCTGAAACCATTTTTAAATCCTTATGTCTTTAAGAAGCCATGGTTTCATCAGAAAAATCTTCCGCTCCATGTGCAAGTCTTTTCAGAGGTTTAAGCACTGCGATAACTAAACCTCCGATGATGGTGCAAAAAATAGCAATACCTGTGAAGATTTGCAATTCACCGGCAGTTTGTGACCAAACCCCAACCCAGCCGGCTACATAATTACCGAGACCAGTTGCTGCAAAGAATACACCCATCATAATGGAAGCGTATTTAAATGGTGCCAGTTTAGTGATATAGGAAAGAGCTACAGGAGAGGCACACAATTCGCCAACGGTATGGAAAAGATAGGCCAGCACGAGCCAGTACATAGCTGAAGCACCGTTATTAGAGTATTGAATTGAAGCCGCAGACATAAATAAAAAGCCCCAGCCCATGATGATAAGCCCGATTGCCATCTTAAAGATCGAGGAAGCTTCCTTGCCTTTTCGTTTCCAGTTATACCAGAAAGCGGCAATAGGTATGCCCAATGTTATGATGAAAAATGAATTGACTGACTGGAACCAGGTTGCAGGAACTGTCCAGTTAAGAAATCCAATAATCCGGTTTGTTTTTTCAGATGCATACAGATTCATTAAACCTCCGGCCTGTTCAAACGCGCCCCAGAATACAATGATCATTAAGAAAGAGATAAGCATAACCAGTATCCTATCCTTTTCAATCTTTGTGAGCGGTTTATTCTTAATCGCCTGATCCTGAACCGATAGAGCACCGGTAGCTTCACCAACTCCCTGCAGGTACTTTTGACCTGTTAAGAAATTGACCAGCCCGATTGCCATTCCGATACCAGCCAGTCCGAATCCATAATGCCAGCCCATAGTTTCTCCTACATAGCCTATGATAATTCCTGCCAGGAAAGCTCCAACATTTATTCCGATATAAAATATCGTAAATCCTTTATCGCGACGATCATCTCCTTTGGGATATAAACCACCAACCATGGTTGAAATGTTGGGCTTTAAACAGCCAACTCCCGCAATGATCAATCCCAGGCCAATATAAAATGTCCATAAGGACTGAAAAGCAAGTATACTGTGTCCTGCTACCAGAAGTAAACCACCCAGGATCACAGCTTTCTTTTGTCCGATATATCTGTCAGCTAATATCCCACCCGGAATAGAGGACAGGTATACCAAAAAGGTATAAATTCCATATAATTTTAAAGCTTCACTGCTGGTCCACCCAAAGCCAGGGTTTTCGCCCTTAACTGATGAAACAAGGAAAAGAACCAGGAGGGCCCGCATTCCGTAATAACTGAACCTTTCCCACATTTCAGTGAGGAAAAGAACATATAATCCCCGTGGATGTCCAAAAAGTTGTTTCCGCTGTATTTCCATATTGAATTTTTAGTTAAAGAAAAATAATCCGTTTTGGTTTTAGTTTAAGGAAATTAATTAATTCCCTTTAATTGGTAAACTATAAAGAAGGTCAATTATAATTAAATTTTACTAAAATTGACCCTTTATATAGGAAGTTAAAAATTAAATCCATTTCGCATGACTGACCAGGTTGCTTTTATTACAAATGATGCCGTTGTCCTGGGTTTATTAATGGGAATTCTTGGACTTGTGTTCTGGTCTGCACAAAGCGAAATTGTTTTCTTTAAAAAGTTGTACACAGTTATTCCGCCGATACTTCTATGTTATTTTCTTCCCGGTTTATTAAATTCATTGGGAGTAATATCGGGATCTTCATCAGCATTATATACGATTGCTTCAAGATATCTTTTGCCTGCCAGTTTAGTTTTATTCACGCTCAGTCTGGATCTCAAAGAGATATGGAAGTTGCGAAAGAAAGCCGGATTAATGTTCATAACCTCTTCTGTCAGTATTTTACTCGGTGGCCCCATAGCAGTTTTTCTTGTTTCGCTCTTTGCACCTGAAGTGGTAGGGGGGCAAGGCCCTGATGCGGTGTGGAGGGGATTAAGTACCGTTGCAGGTACCTGGATAGGCGGAGGAGCTAATCAGGCGGCTATGTATGAGATCTTTAAACCGAGTCCTGATCTTTTTTCTGCCATGGTTGCGCTTGATGTATTCGTTTCTTATATCTGGATGGCCCTTTTATTATATGCAGCTACAAAAACCGATCAGGTTAATAAATTTTTGAAAGCCGATGACCGCTCAGTAACTGAATTAAAGCACAAAATTGAAGCATATCAGCTAAGTATAATGCGGATACCTAAGATGGAGGATATCATTATGATCCTTGCCGTAGGATTCGGAATTACCGGAATAGCCCATTTTGGAGCTGATCTTATTGCACCCTGGATCACTGCAA
>CAYHRC010000121.1:0-7808 GCA_964358565.1 uncultured Sphingobacterium sp.
TCGTCTCAGAATAAAAACTTCTGCGAGTAAAGAATATCTTTCGGATTTTATTCCTGTTAAAACAACCCCGCTAATTGATAGTGTTAACTGGATAAGAGAAAAAGATGGTGTTGGTATTTATATAAATGCGCATGATGATAAAAATGATACAAGATATTATCAATGGGACTATGAAGAGAGCTGGGAGTTGCAATCCATTGGATACTCAGAATTTGTATTCCAAAACAAAAAAATGGCAAGGAGAGATCTACAGGAAATACCGAAATTATATACCTGTTGGAAAAATCAAAGATCAGTCAATATAATAATAGGCTCAACAGCCAGACTTAGTAACGATATCATATATCTTAATCCGATAACATTTATTCCAAATCGCTCAGAGAAACTTGGGGTGAGATACAGTATACTGGTAAGACAATATGCCATAAGCCGGGATGCCTATGAATATTTGAGCCTGATGAAAAAAAACTCTGAACAGACGGGTTCCCTTTTTGACTCGCAGCCTTCAGAACTTAAAGGGAATATTCATAGTGTAACTAATCCTGATGAAATGGTTATAGGTTATGTTGGAATTGCTCCCTTAGTAGAAAAAAGAATTTTTATCAGTAGTGTCCAGCTTCCCGGGTGGGATTTTAATTTGGTTTGTGAATTTGTAAAAGTTCCCAACAATCCTGACAGTTTAGAAGTTTTTTCCGGTATCGGAAGAAGTCTGGCTTCAAGCTATAACCGTGCTGATAATTCGTACAATGGAAGTACCGCAGCATGTTTAGATTGCAGGCTTAGAGGAGGCAACAATAACAAACCATCATTTTGGTAAAGGCGAATTAGAATATAAAATGAATTAAAAAGAATGCGAAAAGAATTAAGCAAGTCATTCTGCCTGCTTCTCAGAAGTATATGGTTAATATTATCTGTTTCAACGGGTGTGTATGCCCAGACCGATAGTTTAACCGCTATAAAAAGCCAGTTTGATCAATACAGTAAAAAAGTTCTGCAGGAAAAAGTATTTGTACATACAGATAAGAATTTATATCTCGCCGGAGAAATTCTCTGGTTTAAGATTTACAATGTAGACGCTGCTTTTAATAAACCGCTTGAACTCAGCAAGGTTGCTTATCTAGAAATATTAGACAAAGACCAGAGACAGGTATTACAAGCGAAAATTTCAATCGAAAAGGGACACGGGAATGGCTCGCTGTACTTACCGGTATCTCTTGCTTCAGGAAATTATCAGATCAGGGCATATACTAAATGGATGGAAAACTTTAGTCCTGAGTATTTTTTTGAAAAGAATATAATCATTGTCAACTCATTCAAAAACCCTGATGAGCTTCAACCGAAGAAAAACATCCTTGCTTATGATATTCAGTTCTTCCCCGAAGGAGGAAACATGGTGGAAGGAATACCGGGTAAAGTAGCGTTCAGGGCAATTGATCAGAACGGCAAAGGAATTGATTTCAGGGGAGCTCTGATTGACGATAATAATGATACCTTAATAAGGTTTCAACCCCTGAAATTTGGTATTGGAAGTTTTGCTTTTACCCCACGAACTGGTAATATCTACAAAGCAGTTATCTATGTACCTGGTATTAATCCTGTTATAAAAGAATTGCCTTCCGTTTATAAAACGGGGTATGTAATGAGCGTGAATGATGCCGGTGCGGAAAAGATACAGGTAAGTGTCCAAACTAACACCAGTTCATCAGCAGGCATGGTTTATCTTTTTATACATACCCGGCAGGAAACCAAAATTGCCGAAACAGCTTTAATAAACAACGGTAAAGCAGAATTTCTTGTTGATAAAAGCAAACTGGATGAAGGTATTTCGCATTTTACCGTTTTTAACAGTGTCAAAAAGCCCGTATGTGAACGTCTTTATTTTAAAAGGCCGTTTCATAAATTAATGATCGATGCTGACGTCGGGCAGCAACAGTATTCTTCGCGAAAAAAAGTAACCATTACAATACTTGCCAAAGATGAGAGTGGTAAGCAACAGGAAGCTGATGTATCTATGTCCGTTTATCCTGCCAGTTCTCTGGAATCAGACCAGGCTGATATTTTCAGTTATTTATGGCTGAGCTCTGACCTGGTGGGGAATGTGGAATCTCCCGGATATTATTTCAAAAGCAATGATTCTGAAACTAATGAAGCATTAAATAACCTGATGTTAACTCATGGCTGGAGAAGATTTGTATGGGAAGACGTATTGAAGAATAAAACGCTTTCTTTCAGATTTCTTCCGGAATATGAAGGTCATATTATCAGCGGGAAAATAACCGACACCAGAACAGGGGAGGTGGCATCAAATATTTTGACTTATTTAGCGGTACCCGGGAAAAAGCTTCATCTTTACGGATCTCGCAGTAATAATAACGGAGATATCAGGTTTTACACCAGAGATATCTATGGCCCGGCCGAGATAGTTGTTCAGACAAATACACTACAGGATACCACATATCGTATAGAAATATCCAGCCCCTTTTCAGAAAAATTTTCTGTTAACAGATCTTCAGGGTTTAATCTCATTGAAAATATGAGAAATCAGCTTTTAACGCAAAGCATCGGCAGCCAGGTACAAAATGTGTACACTGGAAATAAACTCAAGATGTTTTACCCTCCTCAGATAGACAGCAATGCATTTTATATGCAAGCGGATAAACGATATTTCCTGGATAACTATGTGCGTTTTAAAACAATGGAAGAAGTTTTAAGAGAATATGTAACCGAAGTAAGTGTAACAAAACAGCGAAATGATTTTTATTTGTCGGTTGTAGCGAAATCTCATTATAACAATTCATATCAAAATGTTGAACCACTATTGCTGTTGGATGGCGTACCTGTTTTTGACCACGGAAATAAAATCATCAGCTACGATCCCATGAAGGTACAAAAGCTGGAAATAGTTGCAAAAAAGTATTTTCTCGGGCCTCTTGTTTTTAACAGTATAGTGAATTTTTCTACCTACAAAGGCAATCTGCCTGATTTTCAGCTTGATCCCAGGGCAACAGTTCTGGATTACGAAGGGCTTCAGCTAAACAGAGAATTTTATTCTCCTGTTTATGAGACGGAAAGCCAGATTTCAAACCGTTTACCGGATTTCAGGAACGTATTGTATTGGTCACCTGATATTAAAATCGATAAATCCGGGAAAAAGGCAATCAGTTTTTATACCTCCGACCAGGAAAATAAATATACAGTTATAGTTCAGGGCATCAATCAGTCTGGCAGGTCTGGTATCAGTACATTCAATATCGAAGTGAAAAAATAATCCACTCCCGTAATTTCACATAGTTGCAATTTTATTTGACATCGGTATAACACAATTGGCCTGGCAAACTTTTATCTTCGAATTTGCGTAATTAATTGAAAGGCATTAGTATGAGGGGTCACGCATTTTCCAAATTTATTCCGAATGAACTTCCTAAGGGAGGTTTTGAAGAGTTATTGAAGTTATTTCTCGAACTTTTAAATTATACTTCAGGCGATGCAAATGAGGCACTTGCCTGGATGAATGAGCTTGATAAGCAATATAATCTGACCAGCGATGATTATGGCATGGGTGATTTTATCGAAGACCTGAAGAAAAAAGGCTTTCTTGGAGACGATAATAAAAATTCCGGACAGTTTAAAATTACTTCGAAAACCGAACAGAGCATCCGGCAGTCGGCCCTTGAAGAGATCTTTGGAAAGTTAAAAAAATCAGGAAAAGGAAATCACAATAGCAATATTTCAGGGCTTGGTGAAGAAAAAAACGCCGATCGCCGGGAATACCAGTTTGGCGATAGCCTGGATCAGATCGATATGACCGCATCAATTCATAATGCACAGGTCAATCATGGCATAGGTGATTTTTCAATGACCGAACGGGACCTTGAAGTTGAGGAAAAGGATTACAAAACCATCACATCGACAGTTTTAATGATCGATATTTCGCATTCAATGATCCTGTATGGTGAGGACCGCATCACACCGGCCAAGAAAGTTGCTTTGGCACTTGCAGAACTGATCCGCACTAAATATCCAAAAGACACTCTGGATATTGTCGTTTTCGGAAACGATGCCTGGCCTATCACACTTAAGGATCTGCCGTATTTACAGGTAGGACCTTATCATACCAATACTTATGCCGGGCTGGAACTGGCAGTTGATCTGTTACGGCGCCGAAAGACCCATAATAAACAGATCTTCATGATCACAGACGGGAAGCCAACCTGTTTAAAAGAGGGTAACAAATATTATAAAAACAGCATCGGACTTGACAGGAAGGTAGTTAACAAAACTCTCAATATGGCCGCTCAATGCAAACGCCTGGGAATACCTATCACCACTTTTATGATAGCCCGTGACCCTTATTTGCAACAATTTGTAAGGCAGTTTACCGAAATTAATGCTGGTAAAGCATTTTACAGTTCCTTAAAAGGGCTGGGAGAATATATTTTTGAAGATTATATTAAAAACAGAAGGAAAACAGTCAGATAATTATAAACGCTGACTTGGGCAATCCGCAACAGTTTAGAGAATAAGCTGTTTATTATTCAGATCGATGGACAAAAGACATATAAACACACTTAAAGAACTCAGGGAATCGGGATATGTATCCCGCTCAGTTAAGCAGGAACTGCGCGAGAACCTGATCACGAAACTAAAGAATAAGGCTACTGTAATGGAAGGGATTATTGGTTATGAAGAAACCGTAATCCCTGATTTGCAAACTGCCATACTATCGCAGCATAACATATTACTTTTAGGTCTGCGGGGCCAGGCAAAAACACGTATTGCCCGCTTAATGATCAATTTACTTGATGAATATGTTCCTTATATTGAAGGTTCGGAATTATTTGAAGATCCATTAAACCCGATATCATGGTTCGGTCATCATACGCTTGAAATAAAAGGTGATGAAACACCCATAGCCTGGCTGCATCGCTCTGATCGTTATACCGAGAAGCTGGCAACACCCGACGTCACAGTTGCCGATCTTATCGGGGATGTAGACCCGATTAAAGCCGCAACAATGAAGTTAACCTATTCTGATGAACGGGTTATCCATTTCGGCCTTATTCCCAGGGCACATCGTGGGATATTCGTTATAAATGAATTGCCTGATCTGCAGGCCAGGATCCAGGTAGCATTATTTAATATTTTGCAGGAAAAAGATATCCAGATCAGAGGATTTAAATTGCGTCTTCCGCTGGACATACAGTTTGTATTTACTGCCAATCCGGAAGATTATACAAACCGCGGAGCTATTGTTACCCCGCTTAAAGACCGTATTGAAAGCCAGATCTTAACACACTATCCACGGAATGTAGAGATCTCAAGGAGAATAACCCAGCAGGAAGCCCGGTTAAGCCCCTCCCAGCTCTCTAATATTGAAGCAGACAGGCTGGTAAAAGATCTTGTTGAACAGATCGCTTTTGAAGCAAGAGATTCTGAATATATCGATAAAAAATCGGGAGTATCAGCCCGTTTGACGATCACTGCCTACGAAAATCTGATCAGCCACGCGGAACGCAGGATGCTGTTAAATGATGAACAAAAAACATTTGTCCGGATCTCAGATTTTTTGGGGGTAATACCTGCCATAACGGGGAAGATCGAACTGGTTTATGAAGGAGAGCTTGAGGGGCCAGGCAAGGTGGCAAATATCCTGCTTGGTAAAGCCATTAAAACTCTGATGTCTGCCTATTTCCCTGATCCGGAAAAAATAAAAAAGTCAAAAGCTGTCAATCCTTATGCTGAGATCATCAACTGGTTTGCAGCTGGCAATACGGTAAGCCTTGTAGACGATCTTTCGCAGCAGCAATATAAAGATCTTCTGCTCTCAGTCCCGGGATTGAAGGCAGTGGTTAAGCTATTCCATCCAAACCTGAGTGAAAATCAAACCCTTCTTCTTCTGGAGTTTTTACTTCATGGGCTGGCAGAATTTTCCCTGGTTAACAAATCTTTCCTCGATACCGGATTTAGCTTTGCTGATATGTTCAACAGTCTTTTCAGCCCTGAATTTGAGGATGATGAGGACGAGGACTACGGGGATGACAAAGGGCGGTTTTAAGCCTGGTATTTACAAAATAAAAAATCACATATGGGTAATCGTATTGCAGGATTGATCATAATCACTATTCTGCTGATCATAATTGATATTTATATTTACAGGGCAATACGCTCTGTAAGTGGTAAATGGACTAATAAAAAACATCTGAACTTCACTTATATCTGGTGGGGTTATTCATTCTTATTAATACTGGGTGTATTTATAGGTATATTTTTCAATATAAAATTTATGCTGCGATCAGCGATCCTGGTTGTATTCTTCCTGACCTTCGTTTCTAAAGTATTTATCCTTCCTTTCCTGTTTGCTGATGATATTCGCCGGGGTTTAATCTGGATCAAAAGAAAACTTAGCAATAGTAAGAAAGGAGCAGCCGGAAATAATCCGCGGCCATCTGATGCGATACCCCGGTCAGAATTCCTGATTAAAGCAGGCACACTGGTTGCAGCGATCCCCTTAGCTTCACTTACATTCGGTGTAATATCAAGTGCCTATGACTACCGCGTAAAAAGAAAAACCCTCTACCTGCCAAATCTGCCAAAAGCATTTGACGGGATTAAACTGGGACAGATCTCTGACATCCATTCAGGCAGTTTCTATGACCGGAAAGCGGTTATTGGCGGGGTGGAAATGCTTCTGAAAGAGAAGGCTGATCTAATAATTTTTACAGGCGACCTTGTAAATAATGTCGCATCCGAGATGCGCGGCTACCAGGATATTTTTTCAAAAGTAAAGGCTCCATTAGGTGTATTTTCTATACTTGGCAATCATGATTATGGCGATTATTATTACGGAACGGGGGAATCGGCTATCAAAGCAAAGAACCTCGTTAATGTGAAACAAACACATAAGAATATGGGCTGGGATCTCCTTCTGAATGAAAACCGAAGGATAAAGATCGGCGGTGACGAGATAGGGATCATTGGCATTGAAAACTGGGGTGCTGGCCGGTTTGCCAAATATGGCCGCCTGGATCTGGCCCTAAAAGATACAGGAGACTTGCCGGTTAAACTTTTATTATCCCATGATCCTTCACATTGGCGGGCACAGGTTCTTCCGGAATATCCCCAGATTGATGCTATGTTCAGCGGGCACACTCATGGAATGCAGTTCGGGGTGATAACCGAAACAATACAGTGGAGCCCGATACAGTATATATACAAAGAATGGGCCGGCCATTACAAAGAAGGTGCCCAGCAATTATATGTAAATGTTGGATATGGATTTCTCGGATATCCGGGCCGGGTTGGAATATTACCCGAAATTACGATATTTGAATTACGCCAGGGAGATGCATGATTTGATTCCGGCTTCAATCTATGAACAAATACGTTCGGCAAACGCTTGATTTTTTGTTATTTAGCAATGTATTTATTGCATTATGCGCCGTAGCACAGGGATTGGTCACATATCACCTGCTGGACGCCAAACCTGAAAAATACGTTCTCGGCCTTCTTTTTTGTTCCACATTGGCTCTTTACAATTTCAGCATTTTGCTGTCTAAGCCAGCTAAACCTGAAAAATCACCATTCCGCCGGGTAAGATGGATCTTTTCTCACTACAGACTAACAATCACCTTAACAATTATATCGGTTTTCTCGATCCTGCCTTTAATCTTTTTCCTGAACACTTCTTCAAAGATCCTGATGGTCTTTCTGGGCATTATCTCTGTTGCCTATAGCCTTCCTATATTCAGCATTCAGGATAAGCGCTTTGGTCTCCGTAATATTCAGGGCGTAAAGTTATTCCTCATATA
>CAYHRC010000122.1:0-7768 GCA_964358565.1 uncultured Sphingobacterium sp.
AAAGTTTTAAGAAATAAGATAATTGAAAAACTTATTATATCTCCTGTCCAAAAATCCGGAAACCTCAAATATTCCGTTTATTTTCCTGACAGCCAAAGCTGAACGTGCTGATATGCGTAAAGGGATGGAAATGGGTGCCGACGATTATCTGACCAAGCCATTTGATGATATGGAATTGCTCAATACCATCGAATCCAGATTTCAGAAACGCGAGAAGCAGGAGGCATTCTACAGTAAATCTCTTGAAACCCTGGGAATGCTGGCTAATCAGGGTCAGGGCCTTAGTGAATTAAAAAAGATCATTGCTGAGCGGAAAATAAAACAGGTAAAGAAAAAACAGATCATTTATTATGAGGGGGATAATATTCTCGGGGTCTATCTTATCCTGACTGGCCGCGTAAAAACCATCAAACTAAGTGAGGATGGAAGGGAACTTGTTACCGGTATGTATGGCCCTGACGAATATCTAGGGATCCATGCTATGTTATCAGACGATCAGTATAATGAAACTGCAGAAGCTATTGAAGATACAAGTATTTGCCTTTTACCAAAAGATGTTGTGAATCATTTGCTGGATAACTATACAGATATCGGACAAAAATTTATAAAAATAGTTTCCAGCAATCTTCTGGATAAGGAAGAACAGTTATTGCAGCTTGCATATCATTCAGTCAGAAAACGTATGGCAGAGGTCCTGCTACGATTAGCAAAACAGCAAAATGCGTTGGATAGCACAGACCCCTCAATTCGCATATCCAGAGAAGATCTGGCCTCAATGGCAGGCATGGCTACCGAGACTGTAAGCCGCACCCTTGGTGATTTTAAAGATGAAGGTATTATTGAAAAGAAGGGCAGTGTAATCCAACTGATAGATTTTCAGAAATTGACCAAAATGAAAAACTGATCAAGATCACTATTCTTTATGATCTCACTCATTAGAAGTTTAGATGCACGGTGGTAGTTTTGTGTCTAAATTAATAGTGAATGAAAGTTGTTGCCTACAGTACAAAAGAGTTTGAAAAAGAATTTCTTGCGCGTGCTAATAATAAGCAACATGAAATCACCCTGATATCTAATCCTCTCAGTCCTGAAACAGCGATCTATGCCGAAGGAAAAGACGCTGTGTTGGTTTTTACAAATGATGATGTATCAGGTCCTGTTATTGAAAAACTCGCTGATCTTGGAATTAAATATATTGCTACCCGGTCGGTAGCCACGGATCACATCGATAAACTGGCGGCAGAAAAAAGACAGATAAAACTTGCCAATGTGCCAGTTCATTATCCTCAGGCTATCGCTGAATACACAATACTGCTTTGCCTGTCACTGAGCCGGAAACTGGTACAAACTGTAAATAGCTCAGTCGAATTTGATTTCAGGATTGATAAACATATAGGGTTTAATTTTGTTGGTAAGACAGTCGGTATTCTTGGCCTTGGACATATAGGACTTGCAGCAGCAGTAATCTTTAAAGCAATGGGTTGCCGGGTAATTGCTCATGATATTGCATTTCCTGAAAATGCTCAGGATGTAGAACAGAAAACTTTGGATGAAGTTCTTAGTGAATCAGATATTATCTCTATTCATCTTCCTTTAAACCCTGAGACAAAGTACATTATCAACCAGCAAAGCATCTCGAAAATGAAGAACGGCGTCATGCTGATCAATACCGGCAGAGGTCAACTTATTAAAACAAGCGATCTGCCGCGTGCGTTAAAGAGTGGTAAGATTGCTTATCTGGGCCTCGATGTTTACGAATTTGAAAAGTCTTTGTTTTTTACTGATCACCGGACTGACTCCATAAAAGATCCCTTACTGCTTGAGTTAATGTCTTTTCCAAATGTTATTATTTCTCCTCACCAGGCTTTTTTAACATACGAAGTTTTGCAGCAAACTGCCAATCAGACCATCAAAAATCTGGATAACTGGCAGGCAAGTAAATGTGCAGGCTCAGCTTGCATTTCTGCAGATGCTTGTAGTAATGAATTTGTTAAAGATTAATCTGATAAAAATCATGATCTCCCAGCGTCTTATCGATAAATATCATGTTGCTGCACCGCGCTATACAAGTTATCCAACTGTCCCTTATTGGGATTCCACTCCTCCCGATGTAGAACGCTGGAAAGAATCTATCCGGTTTTCTTTTGATCAGAGCAATGCCAGCAATGGCATAAGCTTATATGTTCATCTGCCATTTTGCGAAAGCTTATGCACTTATTGTGGATGTAATACCCGTATCACACGAAACCATCAGGTAGAAGATCCGTATATAAGTACTGTGCTTAAAGAATGGGCATTATACCGTGAAATACTCGGTTACAAGCCGATCATAAGGGAACTCCACCTTGGTGGGGGTACTCCCACTTTTTTCGAGGCTAAAAATCTTCAGTTCCTTATTAATGGATTAATGGCAGATTCAATTCTCCATCCGGAGGCTGAATTTAGCTTTGAAGGTCATCCCAATAACACAACTGAACTTCATTTAAAAACATTGTATGATCTCGGCTTTCGCAGGGTAAGTTTTGGTATCCAGGATTTTGATCCAAAAGTCCAGGAAATAATTAACCGCATACAAAGCTTTGAACAGGTAAAAATAGTTACTCAATGGGCCAGGGAGATAGGTTACCATTCTATCAACTTCGATCTCATTTATGGCCTGCCCCTGCAAAACTACGAAGGACTTCGGAAAACTCTGGAGCAGGTTGAAAAACTGATGCCTGATCGCATTGCTTTCTACAGTTACGCTCATGTTCCCTGGTTAAAGCCCGGTCAGCGCCGTTTTACAGAAGACGATCTTCCTTCAGCAACGGAGAAACAGAGATTATATGAACTAGGTCGTCAGATGTTTACTGCCATGGGGTATCAGGAGATAGGTATGGACCATTTCGCTTTGAGTACAGACAGTTTGTATAAAGCAGAAATGGCAGGTAAGCTCCATCGTAACTTTATGGGCTATACCCATCAGTATACTCAGCTTATGATTGGCCTTGGTGTCTCTTCGATTAGTGATAGCTGGTTTGCATTTGCGCAAAATATTAAAAAAGTAGAAGAGTATCAGGATACTGTGAACAGGGGGGAGTTGCCAATATTTAAAGGCCATATTCTAACACCTGAAGATCTCCTGATACGCAAACATATCCTTAATTTGATGTGCAAAGGCAAAACAGAATGGGATGTTTCTGAACCCCTGAATCCAGCTTTCGCTGCTGGTCTGGATCGCTTAGAATTACTTTCCGAAGATGGTTTAATCACGATTGGCCAAGGTAATTTGGTGGTTACGCCCCTTGGAAAACGCTTTTTAAGAAATGTTTGCATGGCATTGGATGCAAGGTTATGGGCTGAAGAGCCAAATTCCCAATTGTTCAGCATGGCGGGCTAAGTGTTCAATAAATAATACTTTCATATAAAACTATAGCGGGAAAAGTATGACTGTCCGGATAACAGGGCCTAAGCTATTAACCTAAGCTATTAAAGAAAGCGGTCGAAGATGAATCACAGCTCATCTGAGGGCCGAACAAATTTCTTGCGACTTACAGCTGATTATTTAAAGAGCGAACAAATCTCCCGTCCGTTCTTTAATTAATTTACTGGGACTTTATTAAGAAAGAGATTGCAAAGGATCAGGACTGAGGATAGGCTTCCTCATTAGAACCAAACCGAAAACAGGAGCAGAAATTTAATTAAAACGATCAGCTAAATTTTTTCCTGTATCCGCAGGAATATAACGGCAAACTTCAACGCCAGCCTTTTCTTCCGGTGGACTTAAATAAGGGATATTCATGTTTAATCCCCTTAGCACAAACCAGGCACCTAAGCATAGCATGAAATAAGGTATTGTCTTATTGATCCGGCGACGGAATAAGGGACTGGCCAGACCTGTACTCACCATTGCTGCAAGCATCAAAGGCAGTGTACCAATACCAAACCAGAACATATATAAAGCTGACGCACTAATGCTTCCCGTGTTTAAAGCACCTGCCATCGCCAGGTATACAAAACCACATGGTAAAAAACCATTGAGTATCCCTGTTATTAAATGACCAGCTTTATGCTGCAGAGAATAAGCAAGCAAACGATTAAAAGGCTGCATAATTCTCAGTGACCAGCCTGCTTTTCCAGCCGATAATTTTAAAATTCGCGAAGTCGCGGCAAAAATGATCAATATGCCGGTTAAAATACTGATCGTTTGCTGCATACCGGCCAACCAGAGCTGCCGCCCTGCAAGTCCTATCAGAAGGCCTAAAAGTGTATAGGTGAAAGTGCGGCCGAGATTATAAACCAGTTTATCAAAAACGACCAGCCATCTTTGTTTATGAAAGCTTGGAACCGCAAAAGCAAGCGGGCCGCACATACCGATACAATGGATGCTGCCAAAAAGCCCGGTAAAGAATGCAAGTTCGTTTGCTGTCATTATTTTTCGTTTTGCAGATCAAATCTGATCATACCTTAGTTGACCCTCAGATCTTTTTCGTACAGATAAGCTCTTCCAGCGCTTTCCCATTCAAGGAGAAGTTTCCAATGCCCTTTAGACATATTTGTCAAAGGAAGATTAACCTGGTTGTGATTGTCTGAAACTATTTCCAGCATCCTGTCCATTTTTTTATCGGAGGAATGAATGAATTTGAGGTGACCTGTTGCATGTCGGTGAAAGACAATCTTTAAACTATCATCACTTGTGATCTCCGGCTCTGCGTGGTCTTTTTGAACCTGATTTTTCCGATTATAATCCTTATCATATCCTATTCCCTTTTCATAATAATTGGTATCAACAAGGTCATCTGAGCTACTTCTTATCATCAAAACTCCAAGAGTTACAATGAAAGATATAAACAGACCCATACTAATTACAAGTTTTGTTCCCCAGTTCATCTTTACAATTTTGGCGGTGCAATAAAATTAGTATTCAGTTCATCTATCAGTTTGCCATCTGAGATTACCTTAAGACCTATTTCTGATTTATATTTACTTATTTCTTTTTGTGGCCTGATAACAAAAAATGTTACTTTCACACTTCCGCCTTTGTTTATTTTATCTTCTTTACGGATGAACTCGATCTTAACATTCTCATCTGATGGTTTCAACTCAAATTTAACCACTTTCGAGGTCTTATTCACGAGTTCAGCACTATATAAATTACTTACGGTTCCATTGTCGCGCAGCTGATACAAAGTTCCGCCGGCACGAAGAATGGTAGTTTCTATATCGCTTCTACTGATGAGCAAGCCACTTAAGACACTCATTAAAACAAGTAATACAACAGAATATCCATACATTTTCCTGCTGAGGCGGAAATGAGCTCCGGTTTTAATCTGATCTTCAGATTTAAAACCGATCAGTCGTTGCGGCCGGTTTATTCTGTCCATTACCATATCGCATGCATCGATGCAGGCCGTGCAGTTAATACACTCCAGCTGGGTGCCGTTCCGGATATCAATTCCCGTAGGGCAAACATGAACGCATAAATTACAGTCGATGCAGTCGCCTATATTTTGTTCAGTACCTTTGACAAGTTTCCCCCTGGGCTCACCCCTTTCATAATCATAAGCCACGATCATACTTTGATTATCCAGAAGTACCCCTTGCAGCCTGCCATAAGGACATATAACCGTACAAACGAGTTCGCGCAGGTAAGAAAAAACAAAATAGAATACCAGTGTGAAGATACAAATGGATATAAAACCTGAGATATGCTCTGCAGGAGGCTCACTGATTATTTTTATCAGGGTATCTGAACCAATAAAATAGGCCAGGAATATATTGGAGATTAAAAAGGAGACAAATAAGAACAAAAAATGCTTTGCTCCTTTTTTTAACAATTTGATCATCGTAAGCGGAGAATTATTAAGTTTTCTCTGAGCGGTATGATCTCCTTCAATCCAGTTTTCAATCTTGCGAAAAACCATCTCCATAAAGATGGTTTGCGGACATGCCCATCCGCACCAAACCCGGCCGAAAATAGCAGTGAACATTACGATAAACACTATTAATGTCAGCAATGCCAGTACAAAAAGGTAAAAATCCTGCGGCCAGAATATAACCCCGAAAAACACGAATTTTCGTTCCAGCACATTAAGAAGGATTAACTGTTCCCCGTTTATTTTGATGAACGGATTAAGGAAAAGGAGCAGTAATAGAATATAACTGAGGATATTTCTATACCGGTATAATTTCCCCTTGATGATTCGGGGATACATCCATTTCCGTCTTTTTCCATCATCTGTTATAGATGGAATGTGGTCCCTGAAGTTTATTGTATCAGGCATGGTAAAAACCCTTTACACTTAAACTGTACAAAAATTTGGCTTGCATAATATGCAGATCGCCCTGATTCCCTCTCCTATTTCTTCTGAACATCAGCCGTTTTTATTACCTGTAAAAATCCAAAAAGCAAGGGTCAAATAGTATGATTTAGATCACATTAATGAATAACGCTAATCACTTAAAAGGGTAGAATATTTGCACAACTTAGTGATAAAAATATCGGTAAATGTTCTTTTAGAAGCCGCTTAATAATGAGATAAAACGAGATAATTAAATGTTTTTATAATAAATGATATGGAGGCATATACTAAAAGCTTACGCACAATTTCCCTGCAAAATATTCAGGAAGTGGGTTCGAAAAATGCGTTTCTTGGCGAAATATTTACCCACGTAAAGCTGAAAGGCATCCGGGTCCCCGAAGGTTTTGCTATAACCGCAACAGCATACAAGCACTTTATCGAATATAATAAACTGGATGGTGTCCATGCCGCCCTGATGAAGAAGGCTAAGCACGATAAGAGATTTACTATCAAACAAATTGGAGAGAAAGCCCGGGCGCTCATCATGGGAGCAAGAATGCCCGGTAATTTATATGATGCTATTATTGCTGCCTACCATGATCTCAATGCAGACCCTAATCTGGAGGTTGCTGTTCGGAGCAGTCCGATTTACCCGGATCTTTTTAATATAACCGAAAAAGACCAACATGAAACGATCCTAAATGTGCGTGGAGAAAAGGCTTTGATTGCATCAGTTAAAGAATGTTTTGCTTCCCTTTATTCGGACGAGGCTTTGAGGGCAGGTGTTCACAATGATGCTGAAAGGGCCATTTCGGTATGTGTTCAGAAAATGATCAGGGCAGATAAGGCCTGTTCAGGTTTTGCATATACTGCCGACCCTGTAAGCGGCTTTATCGATGTGATCCATGTTTCTGGCGTTTGGGGGCTTGGTGAAAAAATGTTGGAAGAAAGGATCACACCAGATCAATTTATTATATATAAACCCTTATTTTCGCTTGGTAAAAAGGCAATTATTCAAAAAAAGCTGGGTAGCAAAAGCAGGATGCTCATTTATAAGGAAGAATCAAATGGCGTAAAGGTGACCGAAATATTAAGCCCTGCAGACTTGCGGGAAAAATTTATATTGAGTGATGATGAGATCCTTATTATCGCGAACTGGGGAATGGTACTGGAAAGTTATTATAATAGCACCATGAGCATGGAATGGGCAAAAGATGGCTATTCCCAGGATCTTTATCTTCTTCAGGCAAAGCCTAAAAACTTCAAGCAGGATAGGGTGTTAAAAGAGTATGACGATATCTGAAATTAAATTCCTTGACGGACCACAGTCGCGCAGTAAAGATTTACTTTTTGCCATAAACATGTTACGCCAAATGATCAAATGGTTCAGAGCCTTGCATTTTGTGGGCATATTTGTCCTGGCCTTGCTTATTTTTCCCGCTGTTTTTGTTTACGGACAGCAGCAAACGTATGTTTTTCATTCAGGT
>CAYHRC010000123.1:0-7742 GCA_964358565.1 uncultured Sphingobacterium sp.
GCAACCCATCGGCCGAAAGAATCACCTGCGGCAAGATCACTTTTTACATTGGCTCCACTCCAGAGACGGTAGTTTTTTTCATCCTCGGCCATTTTGTTAATAAAGTTTACATCAGCTGGAAAAAGCAGCCTCATTATTTCTAAAGAAACTCCTGAAATCACAGCATCTTCTGATGGATACGACGGAAGATCATTTTTAGGAACCGAAACCGATAAGGTTCCATCTGTTTTATAGGGGGCTGGCCGGTTATGCAATGTCTTATATTTCCATGCCAGAATCAGAGCATCGTATTGTGCTAAGCTAAGATATGCATATGCCCGTGCAGCATATGGAGGGTTAGAAAAAGGAAAAATCGGATAAGAGAAAGGATTTGCCGCATTAGGAGCCGGATATGTTCCGTCTTCTTTTTGATAAGGTGGAATATTATGCTTTGCAACTAATTCCCGCATAATCTCATTCCATCTTAAAACACTTCCTACCTTCCAGTAATCAATAACTTTTTTCTGATCTGATGAAAGATTTGAACTAAGGATCTTTAATTCCTTTAGCTCATTCTGATAAGATGAAGAGTTAACCGATTGGGGATCGGGAAATATATTTCCATTTATAGAAGCTGTAATTAATGGCTTCCAGGTGCCTCCATTAACATCCTGAATAGCGGGATCCAAGGACTGATAATCAGCATTAGATTCAATAATGTCTTTATTACAGGAAAGAACCAGTATGGCCAGGCTAATCATTGATAATGTAAAAATCTTTTTCATATTACTTTTTTGAGCTTTTTGATCTTAATTCAAGTATATAATCCACTCCGGTTAAAAAACCTGCAGACTGCCCAACATTCCGGCCGGCAATCGTATTCCATAAATTGGCGTGAAATCCCAGTGCCGGGAAAGATTTCAAATAATATTTTCCCTCAACTCCTATTCTTGTGCTATTCATTCTATTACTAACAAAAGGCATATCGTTTTTACGGATATCAAATCCACCTAAAGAGACCATATTATCGACAAAAAATTCTGCAAAAGCACGCTTATCCCGATATCCGGTACGGATCTGAAAGTTACTGGCATCAGGCATCCTTACTGTTGATGAATTTATCTGACGATCGGTAAAATAAGCCGGACGGTCAATTGATACATTTCCACGGTGCAAATAGGCTGCTGATAAAGTGACAAAGACCTTGTTTATTTTATAATCAGCTATAAGCCTCCCGTTCAAAACCTGGCTGCCTAAACCGATGGTCATGGGCATGAAATCAATGTTATAATCGTTAGTTGGAGCGGAGTAACCTGCGACTGCGAAAAGGGAAATAAGTTGCTTTCCAACTTCTTTTCTTACCGGACGCCATTTTACAAAAAATGAAATATCCTGAAAACCATGTAGTCCACTCAAGGTTCCAGCACTTGCCATAGTAGACATATAAGGAAGTGTGGCCATGAAATTAAAATTGTCTTTTAATCCATAATTAAGCATTAGAGCAGACGATCGGGTTGAAAGCTTTCCGATATTGGCGTTGTCACGCTTAAATTTTCCCTCCCAATAATTTTCCCAACTGTTGGCAGTGTATGTCCCGGCAATACATAGCCTTCGTTTTCCCATCATCAGCGCATCCTGATCCGTTTGGGCGTTAACAAGTAAAGGAAAAATTGTAAATACGAAAAGTGCAAACCTGAGTGCATTTATAAATTTTGTTTTCATACGACCTTAATTTTGGAATAATTAACAGGAAAATCATGCAAAGCCTTTACGGACCTAAAGACTATCAGCTAAAAATCGATTTAAACATAATTTTTTTTTTTAAAATAAAAGCATTTAATTTTTAATCCTGGACATATATGTTCAATTGGCTGCATAATTGCCTGAATGTATTACTTCATCGGTCTCAGGAGTTCAGAAAAGCTATACCCGATGCCTTACATTAATAAGCAACGATTAAAGTATAGTCCATTAGATTAGCGGCAAGGCGAGGTTCGTTCAATTGTGAAAACTGAATTATTTCCCAATATTTGTTTGGGACAAGTTAATATCCCCGGAAATTATAATCTGATGAAGAGAAAAGAGTTTATTCAATCCGGGCTTGTAGCCACAGGTCTTGCCCTGATTCCGGATGTCATTTTTGCAAATGAACTGAACACTAAGAGGTCCACCCGCTTTGCATTTATTTCTGATGTTCATGTTAAGCCTGGTGCCATTCCTGAGGCTGGCATGGCCAGGGCTCTGCAGCATATTCAGAAATTAAAGCCCAAAGTAGATTTTATCATGAATGGTGGCGATGCCATTATGGATGCCTTAGCTGCCACGAAAGAATCGACGCAAAGACAGTGGGATCTTTTCCATACTATATTGGAAAAAGAAAATAATCTACCCATTTACCACTGTATCGGCAACCATGATATTTATGGCTGGTTCCAAAAATCCTCCGACGCCTCAGATCCTCTTTATGGAAAGACTTGAGCTTTAAAGGAACTTAAAATGTCTGAACGGTATTATCATTTCCAAAAAGATAAATGGGATTTTATCGTATTAGACAGCACTCAGCTAAATCCTGCCGGGGGTTATATCGGCAAGCTGGATGAGGAACAATTTGAATGGCTTAAAAATAAGCTTGCTGAGATCCCTTCAAACCGTTTTATCTGTATCATCTCTCACATACCGATTTTATCCATTTGTTCTGGTCTTTTCTTTAATAAAACAGAAGCTAACGGGGATCTGAAGATCCAGCGAAACCTGATGCATACCGACTTTTTCAGGCTTAAAGCATTGTTTAACCAGTACCCAAACATCAAAACCTGCCTGAGCGGCCACATTCATCTGCAGGATGAAGTTTTATACAATGGCCTGAGTTACTTTTGTAATGGTGCCGTTAGTGGCTCCTGGTGGGGTGGTGCATTTCAGGAATTTAAACCGGCCTATGCCATATTTGAATTTTTCAATGACGGAACATGCAGGAGGGAAATGATTACATATGATGAAAAAATATGATTCGGAAAATTAGCGCTTAGGATTCTCTTTTGCCTGCAGCAAGCTAATCTTGTCTCTCTTGTACATGCTCTTTTCATCCAGCGATTTTTCAAGTTGGCTTGGAATCGTTAAGATATCATGGCTTGTGCCGTTGATCCATTTCCGGTTCTCTTCTTTGATGACCTTTAATTCAGGAGCGATTTCCTGAAGTAATTTCCTCCCGGCAGTGCTCAGTGAAGCAAGTCGTCTGCGGCCATCAATCTTATCGGTTGAAACTGTAATTAGCTTGCGCTTCAAAAGCTAGGACCTGCCGGATGGCGGGACAGCTTTCAGAAATAAAAAAGTCCGAAATCAGATTACAGGAATGAAAATCTATTTAATCTGTATTATTGAGAACATTCCACCTTCTTATATTCTATTATAAACATGGAGCCCCCTGAAAAAACTTCCTTTCCTGTTTTCGGATCAATGGTATAATTCTTCTGTATCAGTTTATTATCACTTAACTTGAATTCTACGTCCATTGTATCATTTATTCCTTCCTGCGTATAGATCCAAATACCCTTAATAAGATCTTCATTTTTTGTACCATGCAGGGTTCCTTTTCTGGAGTCTTTTTCAAAGGGCATATTCGAAAACTCACCGCTTACCTTCTCACCATCAATATCCAGACGAATATAGCTTGTATCCTGATTACTCTTACCCTCCAGTTTCTGGAAACAAATAGTCTGTGAAACGTTTTCAACCGTTTCATTTGTTCCCGGAACAGGGCTTTTTTCGCTGCTTTTATTGGCTGTATTGGTACATGCGGCAATACTGAACGCAGCAGCAAATAAAATGAAGATATTTTTCATGAAAATGCATTTGGCAGTGATTAATGCAATAATCCTGCCTATTGTTTTGCAGCCATATTACTGAAAAACTGATCACTAAAGTTTACCAAAAACAGTTCATTGGTAGATCTGGTGATACCTGTATAAAGCCATCTTAAGAATTCGGTATTCAGCATCTCATCGGTCAGATAGCCCTGGTCAATAAAAACGGCCGGCCACTGTCCGCCCTGCGCCTTATGGCAGGTGATTGCAAAGGCAAACTTTATTTGAAGGGCATTATAATACGGATCCTTTTTAATTTCCTCCATCCTCAGCTTTTTGTTCTCAATATGAGCATAATCTTCCTGCACCGCTTCAAATAATCTTTTGCTTTCAGGGCCAGATAGGTTCGGTGTCTCAGAATAAAGAGTATCCAGCAATACCTTACAGGTTAGCGGTTCGGCATCCGGGTAATCCAGCAATTCAATAACTGCATCCGCAAAGCGGAATCCATGCTGTTCTTCCACACTTCTCAATTTTCTGATCCTGGCGATATCACCATTAGCTATAAATTCACCGCTGTTATCTTCCGGCTTAAGCCAGAAGTAATTATTACGAACAACCATAATGAAGTCACCGCCGGTAATTTCCTCTTCCCGGTAAAGGATCCGGTTACGTATGTTTTGATTATAGGCATTAGCGCTTTTATTGGAACGGCAGATAACAATCGTATTTTCCATACCATACTTATCATAAGCATAACTTAGGCCTTCAACCAGACGCTCACCAGTCATCCTATATATATCAGAATAACCCTTTAACTGGAATTTCGGAAATGCCTCCTTTTCTTTACGGATCAACTCACGCAATTGCGTGGCATTATAAAGTATCCCTGATTGTTTTTCCTGCCTCACTACGTCAGTAAGTTCATAATGCAGAACATCAAGCCCAAACTTTTCAGTCAGGATCCTTATATCAAGAGCAGGACTTTCAACAGAACCGACCGGAGGCAGCTGTGCAGTATCCCCTACCAGCATTAGTTTACAGTTTTTGCCGTTATAAACATAACTTATAAGGTCCTGCAGCAAACCCTGCCTGCTGTAATCATGAACCTGGTCCGATATCATCGATGCCTCGTCTATGATAAAAAGAGTGTTCTCTGCAATATTATCACCTAATACAAAATTCATTTCCGGACTCGCAGCTACCTTCTTCCTGTAAATTTTTTTATGAATAGTATATGCCCTTTTCCCTGAATAATTACTGATCACCTTCGCCGCTCTTCCTGTTGGAGCGAGAAGCACGGATTTTAGTTTAACTTTTGGCAGCACTTTAACCAGCGCACTGATCAGGGTTGTTTTGCCCGTTCCGGCATAACCCTTAAGAACAAAACACTCATCCCCATTACCTGCAGGCAGAAATTTCTCCAGCAGGGAAAACACCTCCCTTTGCTGAGAAGTTGGCACCTTGCCGAAATATTGTTCCAATAAGCCATGAACATTCATCGCTGCAATTTGCAAATTCTGTCTCTTATTCATTCCTTAATGGAAAAAAAGGGGGGAAAATAAATCGACTTGTTAAATCAGGCTTATAAAAAATAGAATATTAGCGCAGAAACAATACTTTTGTTTCTGATGAACAAACTGCTCTATCTTATAGACGATGACTTTCAATCTCAACAAGCGGCGAAATGTGATTTGCTTGTCCATATAGGCCTGGAAACTTTTCAGTATGCCATAATCGATAATGGCAGAGAACAGCTTAAGGCTCTTGCAGAATTTGAAATTCCAGCTGTGCACAGTCAGATTGAGCTATTGACTGCGATTGAGAACCTTCCTGAGAGCAGCCGTCAATTCAAATACAGCTTTAACAGGATCAAAATTTCATTCGATACATTTCATTACACTTTCATTCCAGTGGATTTGTATAAGGAAGAGAATGAGCAGGAATATGCTAAATTCATAGGGGCCACATTTGAAAGTGATGTGATGGTTAACACGATCCGCTCAACAAATATTAAAAATGTTATAGCTATTGATTCACAGCTTAAACAAGCATTGAACGGGATCTTCCAAAAGCCGCGGATCTTTAACCAGGCGAGTTCATTTATTGAAGG
Organism: uncultured Sphingobacterium sp.; assembly: GCA_964358565.1. GTDB lineage: Bacteria > Bacteroidota > Bacteroidia > Sphingobacteriales > Sphingobacteriaceae > Daejeonella. The sequence continues at coordinate 5,893 of CAYHRC010000123.1, forward strand.
GATAAAAAAAACACATAATAAGGATCAGGCCTCCTCTTTATTCATTGATATCAATACCAAACAAATCCAGCTTGCCTGGCTAAAAAATTCAGAGTTAATGTTCTACAATACCTTTGATTGTATTAACGCTGATGAATTCAATTATTACTTACTCAATGTTCTGGAACAACTGGATATAGATGCTGAGCAAACGCAGGTTGTTCTTTCGGGTAAAGTTATGTCCAATGATGATTTTCATCAGCGTGTTGAAAAATATTTCAACCGGATCGACTTTGCTGATGCCCGCCTGCTCGTAAAATATCCGGAACGGTTTGAAAATGTTTCTCCGCAAGCTTACTTTTCATTAATCAGTCTTGATCTATGCGAATAATTGGTGGCAGATTAAAAGGCTTACGCTTGAATCCGCCTGCTAAACTGCCTGTAAGACCCACGACGGATCTTGCAAAAGAAGCCCTTTTTAATATTCTCTATAACCACTTCGATTTTGAAAACATCCGTGTACTGGATCTGTTTAGTGGTACCGGAAACATTTCATTAGAATTCGCTTCACGTGGAGTTCCATCGGTAACTTCTGTTGATCGCGATTTTGGATGTTTCAATTACCTGAAAACTACCGCTTTGCAGCATGGGCTTAATTCAATAAAGTCATATAAAGCAGATGTATTCAAATTCCTTGAAACAGAAACAGAGCAATATGATCTCATTTTCGCTGACCCTCCCTATGATCTGCCTCAGCTTAACCAGATCGCCGCACATGTTTTCGACAGAGACCTGGTCAAGCCTGATGGTTACCTTATTATAGAACACCCAAGTTTGAAAAAGCTGGATAATCATCCGCGATTCCTTGAACAAAGGAAATATGGTTCTTCATCCTTCAGCTTCTTCGGTTATAAGGCGCTTTAACTTTGCTCCATAGCAAACCCTTCAGATCAATTTGATACGGATGGTTCCGAATTGGAAGATAATATTGTTATTTTCCAAATACTAGTCTCAGTTTAAAACCAGTTCATACTTACAGTGTTATTATGAAACAAAAATGGTATTTTTATATAAATATAAAAATATCATTATCCAGATATGCCTTAGTTCGCCTACTTAACTAAACTGATTATAATGGACAAAACAACTACTTCTCTTACAAGACTGGTGCTTGCAGCTACGGCTTTCGCAACACTGTCTCTGTCATCATGTCAAAAGAATCCTGAGATCTCATCATTGCCAACAGATGCAATAACTGACATGAATTCCGGTATTGGTCCGCTACAAGCAAGAGGCCAGGAATTTGTACCTAATGAATTACTGGTAAAATTTAAACCGGGATTGTCTGAGAGTGCCAGAAACAATGCCTTATCAAGGATTGGAGGAAGTGTTGCTGAAAAGATCCATACTAAAGCAATGCAAAGTGCTGGCGATACTGAAGGAATAATGCTGGTGCATAGCCCCTTAGCAGTATTAGAAGCTATAGGAAAAATTAAAGGTGAAGAAATTATGTATGCGGAACCTAATTATATTTATCAGCATGATGCAGTTTCTAACGATACTTATTACCTCAATGGGTCTCTGTGGGGTATGTATGGTCAATTTTCCACGCCTTCTAATCAATATGGCAGCGATGCTGCGGCAGCATGGGCTAACGGACATACAGGATCATCTACTGTTTATGTAGGTATAATTGATGAAGGTGCCATGTACAATCATGAAGATCTTGCTGGTAATTTTGGAAATCCATTGGAGATAGCTGGTAATGGTGTGGATGACGATGGAAACGGGTATGTTGATGATACCTATGGTTGGGATTTTGTTCAAAATAACAATTCTACATTTGACGGTAATCAGGATGATCATGGCAC
>CAYHRC010000124.1:0-7733 GCA_964358565.1 uncultured Sphingobacterium sp.
TTGATAGCCGATATGTTTGAAACCATGTACGGAGCTCATGGAGTGGGCCTTGCAGCTCCGCAGGTAGGTTTGTCAATTCGCCTTTTTGTGATTGATGCTACTTCGTTTGCCGAAGATGAACCAGACTTGAAGGAATTTAAAAAGGCTTTTATCAATGCAGAAATAATGGAAGAAAAGGGTGAAAAGTGGGACTTTAACGAAGGTTGCCTCAGTATTCCTGATATTCGCGAAGACATAAGCAGGCAGGAAAGTATTACAATCTCTTATTATGATGAAAACTGGATCCGGCTGCAAGAAACCTATACGGGTTTAGCTGCAAGGATAATTCAGCATGAGTATGATCACATTGAGGGGAAGCTCTTTGTTGATAAATTAAGTCCCTTGCGAAAAGCAATGCTTAAAAGCAGGCTGATGGCAATTTCAAAAGGAGCGGTAAAAGTGGATTACAAAATGAAATTTCCTGCGCTAAAAAAAGGAAAACGTTAACAAATTCAGAAAAAGCACGGATTTAGCAGTCTCTATTGCTCGCGGCTCTTGTCTCCCTGCATGATCTGTTGTATCAGCGCTCCCCATGCGAAAGGATTTAATAAAGGATTTGCTAAACGCTGATTAATGTTTTTATTGACAAGATTATTATGATTGTTTTGAAAATTATAGCTCTGCATTTCTCCGCCGTCACGTGGAAGGCTGGCTACCATCGCTGATAAGCTTTCCCTTGAAACATTCTTTTTGGCAATCTCCAGATCATCATCAGCAAATTTCATGGTCATAAATTCTTTTTTGAATTCATCTGTACTTGCCCATGGATAGACACGTACCCCTGGAAGATTAATGATGTCCTGTTGCAATTTCATAAGTACCGTATACTTATTATCGCTAACATTTAACGGAATAACAATCGCTTCACGCTTATAACCTACAGTAGTAAAAACCAGGGTGTCGCCTGCATGAGCTACAAATGAAAAATAACCTTTGTAATTAGCTGAATAATACTGGTCTTTACCTGTTACATTGGTTATAGTTACATAAGGTACCACCGTATTACTGTCCCGGTTCACGATTATTCCCGAGAACTGCACTACCTTTTTGTCCGGGGTTTGGGCAAAACCGGCAAGGGTACTTAATAGAAACATCAGGAATAAGCAGGTCCGCATGTTCAAAGTTAATATAATGGTGCCCGGCATATTGTTAAATTGTGTTAAAACAAATATACTCCTGAAATAACGGCATAAATTTTTAAATGTTTATAAGCCTTACTGTAACCGTTCAGGCAATACCGCCGTCGGATCATCCATATCGGTCAGATTAATTGCTTCAATGCCTTCAATTTCCGGCACCGCCCTCTTAATTGCCTGTTCGATACCTGCTTTAAGTGTCATAATGCTCATCGGGCATGAACCACATGAGCCTAATAAGCGCAAACGCACAATATTTTCCGGCGTTATCTCCTCAATGGATACATTTCCACCATCAGCCTCCAGATAAGGCCTGATAGTATCCAGTGCATTTTCAACTCTTTGCAACAAATCCATGGCTTAATTATTTTTATAAAGATACAAAAATTTTAAAAAACGCTTTCTGAAGCATTCTTAATCGCCACCTGCTGTGCCACGCGCTCAACAATCTGCATAAATGCAGCTCCCATAAGATCATCTTCCTTCAGAATAACTGGCAGACCTTCATCTCCGGAATCACTGATGCTTTTTACAAGGGGTATTTCACCGAGGAAAGGTATATCAAATTGTTGTGCCAGTGCCTGACCACCATTCTTTCCAAAAATATAGTATTTATTATCCGGTAATTCAGCAGGAGTAAAATACGACATGTTTTCGATCACACCCAGAAGAGGTACGTTAACCGACTCCATCAGGAACATTCCCACGCCCTTACGAGCATCAGCCAAAGCCACGTTTTGAGGCGTTGTAACGATCACAGCGCCCGTTATAGGAAAGCCCTGCGTAATAGTGATATGGATATCTCCGGTCCCGGGAGGAAGATCGACAACCATATAGTCAATTTCGCCCCAATCTGCATCATTAAACAATTGTTTGACAGCGGTGGATACCATGGGGCCGCGCCAGGGCACAGGCTGGTTAGGATCAGTAAAAAAGCCAATTGACAATAGCTTAATACCATATTTTTCTATTGGTTCAATCCTGGTCTTTCCTTCCGCATCCTGTGTGGATTTCGGACGTGCACCTTCTACACCAAACATCATTGGAATTGACGGCCCATAGACATCAGCATCCAGGAGTCCGACACGGGCACCTTTTTTTGCCAGGCCAAGGGCAAGATTCGCAGCTACGGTTGATTTACCAACACCTCCCTTACCTGATGCTACAACAATAATATTTTTGATCCCCGTTAAAACTTTCTCAGGCCTGCTTGTCACGCGGGATGTCATATTAATAGATAACTCGGCATCCTTGCTCACAAAGTGAAGTATTGCATTACGGCAGGCATTTTCCAGCATTGCCTTCATGGGGCAGGCAGGTGTGGTAAGCACCACAGAAAAACTTACCTTGTTGCCATCGATCCGCAGATCTTCTATCATATTTAATGTGACCAGATCTTTTTTAAGATCCGGATCCTCAACATAACGCAATGCATTTAAAACCTGTTCCTGTGTGATCATTTTTGAAGTATGAAGAAAATATTTTGACTATGTTTATCACAAATCTAATAAAAGCAAGAAGCTTATTCACCGCAGGGCAAGGTTTTTACAGTATGCTGACCTGTAAAATAAAATATGCCAAAAACGTTTCTTACACTTAATGCGTTATCTTTCAATACAGTCGGGAAATCATCTCATGCACATACCCAAAAAATACTATAGAATTGCCCTCATATCCTCAATAAGCATACTGGTTCTTCTTCTGATAGCTGGTGTCATTGCATATACCAAGCGGGAAGCTCTGCTGAATGCTGCCATAAAAAAAGCTATAAAGCAAGCAGAAACCGATTATGACCTGGATGTTAAGATCGGAAGTGCAAAATTTATCGGCCTGAGCAGCGTCAGCTTCAGTAAAATTACAATCATACCTAAGGATCGCGATAGCCTGGCAATAATCGACAATTTTGAAATTGGAGTTAGGTTGTATCCGCTTTTATTTGGCGATGTGAAAGTAGCTGAGATAACTCTTAATAAGGGAAAGATTAATCTTGTCAAAAAAGATTCCCTGAGTAATTATGACTTCCTTTTTCGAAAAAAGTCAATTGATACGCTGGAGAAAAAGTCTGAAACGGACCTGGCAAAGCTTGCCAACAGGCTTCTCAATCAAATGCTATATAAGATACCTGATGATATGGATATCCGGGATTTTGAGATCAAATTTACGGATGATACCAATGTCGTGGACCTGTATACCACCAGGGCAACAATTGATAATGGCGATGTCAAATCAACTATCAGGGTAAATGGCACCCAATCCACGTGGCATATAGAAGGTACGGTAGAACCCGACGACAAACAATTGAATTTAATGCTGTTTGCAGATAATAAAAAGGTAGAACTTCCTTACCTGGAAGATAAATACGGGCTTAAGCTCAACTTTGATACTGCGGTAACCAAAATGAACGGTGTAACACGAAGCCGCGACCGCTTAGAGATCAACGGATCATGGGCTGTGGAAAATCTGCTGATAAACCACCCGCGGATTGCGGGTAATGACATTGTTTTTCCGCATGCCTCAATTGATGCAGAAGTGATCTTCGGGAAGGACTATGTTTCAATTGATAGTTCTTCAACTGTTCACCTAAAAGATATTGATGTCCATCCATATATCAAATATACTGTCCATCCAAGCAAGGTGTATGAATTAAAAATCCATACGGAACAGCTTGATGCACAGGAACTCGTAAATTCATTCCCACAGGGTATATTCGAATCCCTTGAGGGTATGCAGGTATCGGGCAAACTTCAGTATGATCTTAATCTTAACCTCGATGAAAAAAGGCCCGACGATGTTATATTCAATTCACGGCTAAAAGGCCATGGATTTAAAGTAGTCAGATGGGGCAAAACAAACCTTCAGAAAATTAACCAGGCGTTTGTTTATACGCCTTATGAATATGAAAAACCGATGCGAAATATTATCATTGGGCCTGAAAATCCGGATTATACTCCCATCAATGAGATATCACCATATTTAAAAAATGCACTACTGACGGCCGAAGATCCCTCGTTTTATAGTCATAACGGATTTGTTGAAGAATCTATACGAAAATCAATAGCCACAAATTTCAAAGAAAAAGCATTTAAAAGAGGGGGCAGCACAATTTACATGCAGCTCGTAAAAAATGTTTATCTGAACCGTCAGAAAACCCTGGCCCGGAAAATTGAGGAGATCCTCATCGTCTGGATACTTGAAAACGGAAATCTGGCTACTAAACAGCGTATGTTTGAAACTTATCTGAACATCATAGAATGGGGAAGGAATGTTTATGGGATTGGTGAAGCTGCCCGGTATTATTTTGCTAAGCATCCTTCGGAGCTTGACCTTGGAGAAAGCATATTTTTAGCCAGCATTGTCCCCAGGCCTAAATCAGGTTTGTACAGATTTGAGGGCGATGGAAGCTTGAGATCAAGCTTGCACGGTTATTTCCGGCTTATTGGCGGCTTAATGGCCAGAAGGGGAATGACCAGTTTAGACAGTAATGCTGCCTACGGCTTTTATTCAGTAAGGCTAAAGGAAAGCCTGAGATCCGGAATACCGGTGGTCGACTCTTTAACAGCAGACAGTGTTTTAACAGGGGAAGAAACAGAAGATGAATCCAGTATCTTACAGCAGATCTTTGGTAAAAAGCGTGCAGACACTGTACATGTTAAAGATGTGAATAAACAGAAGATAATCGCCGATACAGCCATGACCAAGCCACAAACCAGGAGAGAAAGACGCGAGCAGAGGAAACAGGAGCGAATTGAAAAAAATAAAAATGATACTAATCAGTGATCTTATTTTTTAAATTTAGGCCATGAGGATCGAAATAGACCATAAAATTTTTGACTTAATGCTTGAATACGAGCAGATTAAGAAGAGAATAAGGCTGATAGGCATTCAGCTAAATGTTGATTATGAAAACCGGATACCTGTTTTTATAGGCGTGCTCAATGGTAGTTTCGTATTCTTAGCTGATCTGATCAAAGAGGTTACCATATCTTCCGAGGTAACCTTCGTGAAAGTATCATCATATAAGGGTGATAAAAGCACCGGAAACATCAAGAAAGAGATCGGTCTGCAAATGGACATTAAAGACAGAGACGTAATTATTGTTGAAGATATTGTTGATACTGGTCATACTTTAAGCTATCTACTGGATATGATCTATAAAAAAAAACCGGCTTCAGTAAATGTTTGTACACTGCTGCTAAAACCAAAGTCATTAAAAAAGAAAATCGATGAAATCTGCTATGTCGGCTTCGAAATTCCGGATGAATTTGTAGTTGGATACGGACTGGACTATAATGGCCTTGGCCGGAATTTAAAAGACATATACCGTGCAGTGCCCCATTGATTCAAATTTGCTTTCCTGAACAAAGCTTTATGGAAAAACTGTATTTTTGACGAATATATTTATACTTAAAAACAATGATCATTCATAAGGAAGGATACACATCCATCGCACTAAGTATCCTATTCGTTTTTGTTCTGAATGCAATTGTTCACTTTCTCCTCCCGGAACAAAAAGTTGTGCAATGGATAATTTACATGATATCCTTTGTATTCTTTATTATCATTTTACAGTTTTTCAGGAGTCCTTATATCCTGGTTCAGAAGCACGAGCAGCATGTAATCTGCCCGGCAGATGGCAAGGTTGTGGTAATAGAAGAAACTGAAGAAACAGAATACCTAAAAGACCGCCGTATACAGATATCTGTGTTCATGTCGCCGATAAATGTGCATGTTAACAGAAACCCGATCTCCGGGATTGTTAAATATTATAAATACCATCCCGGCAAATTTATGGTAGCCTGGCATCCGAAATCATCGGTCGAAAATGAACGAACCACCGCGGTTATTGAAAACTCTAAGGGTGTTCCAGTACTTTTCCGTCAGATCGCCGGAGCAATGGCAAGACGGATCGTATGCTATTTAAAAGAGGGGCAGCAGGTTGAGCAGGGAGCGGAATTTGGTTTTATTAAATTTGGTTCCCGTGTTGATATTTTTTTACCCATAGGCTCAGAAATAAAAGTCAGTCTTGGCCAGGCCGTTAAAGGGGGCACTACTGTTCTGGCGCATTTGAAATAATTCATTAAATAAAACACCGCCCTAAATGGCGATTATTTTTATTCAGCCTGTGTCTCCTTAGGCTTTTCTCCGGTATATTCATGGTAAACCGTTTGCGATGGGAATGCAAAACCGGCTCCATTGTCTGATACTATTTTCATGATCCCATAGTTGATCTCCTGGCGGATATTCATGTAATCATTATATTCAACGACATTTATAAAATAAAGCACCTGAATATTAAGTGATGACTCCCCAAAAGAATCAAATGTTACCAGGGTTTCATTACTGGTTGCTACATGATCGTTAACAAAATTTTCAATCTCCTTAGAGATCTTCAGCATCACTGCAGAAGGAGTATCGTATTTCAGACCTATATTAAACTTCATACGCCGCAGATTTCTCAGGCTGAGGTTTTCCAGCGGACTGTCAACCATCTTCTTATTTGGAATGATAACCATTGTTTTATCGAGCGTACGAATCAAAGTGCTTCTAAAACCTACTTTTTCTATTGTTCCTTCATATTTATCAATTCGAACCAGATCTCCAACCACAAAAGGCTTATCAGCGAAAATGGTAAATGAACCCAGCAGGTTTTGTAAGGTATCCTGAGCTGCAAGGGCTACGGCAATACCGCCAATTCCCAATCCGGCTATAATGGTAGCCACATTTAAATTAAAGACAGAGCCCAGTACCACAAATACGCCAAATATTATAGTTGCGATTTTGGAAAGCTCCTGAATAAATGGAACCATCTGATCATCTAACTTGGATTCTGTCAATGAAGCTTTATAAAGGAAAACATGGGCAATAAAATCAATTATCCTCAGCATGATCCAAAATACAGAGATAATAAATAACAATAAGAACAGCTTATCAATCACCTGAATAAGGCTCACCTCATATACAGCTGGAACTTTATTGACCAATGTGGTTCTTCTGAAGATAGTCTCGTGAAGGGGGTAATCAAGCTGATTGATACCCAAATAAACCACAACAAAAAGAATGAATACCTCGATAGGCCGGATGAGTAGAGCAACAAAAACTTTTGGATCTGAGCCCGATTGTATACTGCTGAAAACTTTAAACAAAAGCCGGCTTAGCAGCCCCGAAAAAACCCGTTTCATTAATAAACCAAATATCAGGATACCTGCAAAAAGAACATATCGTCTGATGCTGTTCCCTAAAAATATCTGATCTAAAAACTCGGTGTCCATCTTAAAACTTATAATTTATTCTGTGAGTAATCATCAAAAGCAGAGTGGCTAAAACCAAAAAAGCTCACCGAAAAGATCAGGGAGGCTAAATCAGTATGATTAAAATTATACTCTTTTAGTTTTGATACGAGCCGCTTTACCGTTTAAATCGCGCAGGTAGAATAATTTCGCTCTGCGAACTTTTCCATGACTGTTAACATCGATCTTGTCGATGTTAGGAGAGTTTACAGGGAAAATACGTTCTACACCTATTCCATGAGCTACCTTTCTTATAGTAAACATAGCATTA
>CAYHRC010000125.1:0-3697 GCA_964358565.1 uncultured Sphingobacterium sp.
TTGCTAAATCCAAACAATTTATTGACCGCACAATGCTTCCCGAAGGAAGCTATAATGAACCTTATACCTACCAGGAAATGGGTTACCGGGAATTTGTTGAGGTTCTTTATGCGCTGGAGAAAAACTTTGGGATCGATTACACTTCCACAACAAATTTGAAAGAATTCTATTATTATCCATTGTATGTCACTCAGAATAACAGGGGCAAATACCAGGATTTAGGAGACGTTTCTCCTACGTATAGTTTTGTTCAGCAACCTTCTCAGTGGCTTGTATACAAAATGAAAGATCCTTTCATGTATAAATATGTGAAACCGGCATGGGAGTCAGGTTCCGCACGAGGTGGAATACTGCCTTACTTGTGGTATACAGAAGGTATAACTCCCCGAAGCAGGGAAACTCTTCCGACATCCAAACATTTTGAAGGAAAAGGTCATATGGTCATGCGTTCCGGCTGGGATGACTCCGGAACTATCCTGATATACAAGGCGGGACCAAACGGAAACCATTACCATTATGATCAGGGTACAATACTTCTTACCCACAATGGTGAGGAGCTTTTAACAGATGCCGGTCATAGTAACGACTATTATGGCAATCTTTACTTTCCTGGTTATTATACACAAGCCATTGGGCATAATGTGATGCTGGTGGATATGAACGCAGAAAGCCAGGCCGCTGGAGATTTTAATAATGGTATCGTTTCATTGAAAAATTATCCGAAAATAACTCATTCTTTCGCCGGAGAGATATCTGATGCAGTGGAAAGCGACCTTACAAGCGTATATAAAGGAGCAGTTTCAAGTTATACAAGGAGCCTGATTTCAACTAAAAATGGACCTGTCTTTCTTTTTGACAAGGTAAAGAGTGCGAAAGAATATTCATTTAACTGGATATTCCATGCTGAGCATACCAATGGTAAGAGCTCTATTACCTACGCTGACAAGCGTTTAACAATCACCCGTCCCGCAGCCCGTTTAACTATGGACGTTCTCTCACCTGAACCTTTGACAAGCCGTATCAGAAACTCAGATCGGGAGGAAAGCTTTATTGCTCTTTCCTCTGATAAGCTGAAAGATGCTACATTTCTGGCGGTTATGACTCCTGAAGGAAAAAGTGCAAACGGCGAATTTACTGACAGATCAAAAGCCGTACGCTTAGATAAAAAGGGCTGGATCGGGGCAAAGTTAAATGAGCAGGCAGCAGTTTATTACGGTTTCTTCAAACTTGATGATGATGCTGAGAACAATATCGAAGGGTACGCCACAGACGCCTCAAGATTTACTGCAATAATACAGGGTGGTAAACTTGCAAAAGCATATTTTGAAGGAAGCAGATTTGAAGGATATGGCGGCAAAGTAAAATTCTCTACTCCGGTGAGTGCTGCCATTAGCATCACAGTACGGGAACCGATTTAGAGGTCAAATCTGCCACAGAATGCAAACTCAGCGTGACAAGCTCCTCAAAACCTTCACAGGTGCTTGTGAACGGATTGCCGTCAAAAAATTGGAAATTCGATCAAAAGACAGGAATGGTTTCAGTGAACCTTGCGGCTGGTCAATCTAAACTTTCAATAAAATAAGCAGTTGGTGGTCATGAAAAATTTTGAAATAATATAAGCTTCCATTTGGATCTTTAAAGTATGATAATCAACTAGTTAATAATAATATGTATTTATAAATTACAGACAAAAATCTTTATTAATAAAAAGAATATGAAATCTTTTATTCTAATGAGTGCTGCAATAGTACTTGCATTAACCTCTTGTAAAAACAAGGAAAATACTGAAACGAAGTCCCGCACAGAACGTAAGATCATACGGCCCGAGGGATATAATCGCGGTCTGCCTTTTACCCCAGGCATCATGGTTGATGGAACGCTGTATATTGCGGGATTTAGTGGGGAAGATGCTAAAACTGGTGTTGTCCCTGAAGAATTCGAGGCCGAGGTAAAGCAGGTACTTGACAAGATAGGAGTTATCCTTAAAGAGGCCGACATGGATTACTCCGATGTAGTCTCGGTTCAGGTTTATCTTACGGATATGAAGTTGTTTGAGCGTATGAACAACGTGTACCGTACTTACTTCCCTGAGCCTCGTCCAACCAGGTCGATTATGGGAATCAAAGAATTAATAGGGCCATCACGGATAGAGATTACTGTGTCAGCAAAGAAGTAATTTGCCTGAAAAGCCATCAGCTCGCTTTAAGAAAATTGCTACATTTTTTACCATTTACCTCTAAATCCATTAAAAATGAAATATCCACTGATAATTATATTGATATGGCTTAGTGGAGCTGCTTATGCTCAGAAAAGCAGACTTAATTGGTTAATGGAATCGAAAGAGGCAGCGTGGCAGGGACGTGATTCGCAGGGGGAGTTTGTGTTTGATGGTAATATCTGGATCATGGGCGGCTGGTTTACACCACAAAAGCCAAATCCACGTGATGTATGGAAGTCACCTGATGGTAAAAGCTGGACACCTGTACTGGCAACTGCTCCCTGGGAACACAGTGATCTGCCGGCATCTCTTGTATTCTAATAATAATTTTCAAATGAAACGTAGAGATCTTATCAAATATTTATCAGTAGCTCCCCTGGCAGGTGCAGTAGCTGGATCAGCTATCCCTTTTGAATCAGCAGCTGCAGCGCCCCTTGCTTTGGCGAAGCGGGATCTGATCGCAGAACTGGGTTTAAGAACATTCATTAACGCTTACGGTGTTTATACTACTCATACGGCATCTCTCATGCCTGACGAGGTGATGCAAGCTATTAATACTGCTTCAAAGCAATATGTATTATATAATGATCTGCAGGACAAAGTAGGAGAAAAAATAGCAGCTATGTGTCATGCTGAAGCCGCAATGGTAACTTCGGGATGCTGGTCTGCAATTGTCTTAGGGACAGCGGGAATACTTACGGGTATGGACCGGAACAAAGTAAAACTGCTGCCAGACGTTTCAAGTTTTGAAAAGAGCGAGGTAATTGTACAAAAGGCGCATACAGGCTCATATGACCATACCCTTACAAATACTGGAATCAAACGGGTTATAATTGAAACTGCTGAAGAACTGGAACGGGCTATTACTTCAAAAACCGCAATGATGTGGTTCTACAATGAGGCTACTCCATGGGGCAAAATCGGCCACGATGAATGGCTGTCAATTGCAAAAAAGCATCAAATCCCTACCATGATCGATATTGCAGCTGATGTTCCACCTGTTGAAAATCTTTGGAAATTCAATGAAATGGGTTATGATCTGGTATGTGTATCAGGAGGTAAAGCAATCCGCGGCCCTCAAAGTGCCGGCATTTTGATGGGAAGAAAAGATCTTATTGCTGCCGCCCGTTTGAGTGCGCCTCCGGGTGGCAATAATATAGGTCGTGGTATGAAAGTAAATAAAGAAGAGATCTTTGGAATGTATGCAGCGTTAGACAGATTTGTCAATCTTGACCATGGTAAAGAATGGAAAATATGGGAAGATCGCGTTGGTGTTATTGTAGACTCTGTAGCTAAGGTTAAGGGTGTAAAGACAGAAGTATTTGTTCCGCCAATTGCTAATGTTACTCCTACACTCCGGCTTTCATGGGACCCTTCAATTATTAAATTGACAAGCAGTGAGATGACTACGAATTTGCGTAATGGTAGTCCCTCCATTGAGGCACCTAAAAGTATCGAAGGAGCCCTTATTATTTCAGT
>CAYHRC010000125.1:3707-7705 GCA_964358565.1 uncultured Sphingobacterium sp.
CAGTATGGATGATGAAGCCAGGGGAAGAAAAGATTGTAGCAAAAAGACTCAGGGAAGAACTAATTAAAGCAAGTGTTTGATATGAACTTTAAAATCAATCTGTTGCTCCTTGTGTCTTTGCTGTTTTCAATTAGTAGTCAAGCTCAGCAAACGGCATCAGTTCCTTACAGGATTATTATTAAAGGTGGCCATGTCATAGATGCCAAAAATCATATTGATGAAATCATGGATATTGCTATTCAGGACGGAAAAATCGCCCGGGTAGCAAAAAATATAGACACGACGCAGGCTCTGCAAACCGTGAATGCACGGGGAATGTATGTTACACCAGGTCTTGTTGATCTGCATGCTCATGTGTTTTATGGTTCAGAACCTGATCATTACCTGAGTAATGGAATGGTTGCCGTTTTACCAGATCAATCTACATTTCGTTCAGGTGTAACGACCGTCGTTGATGCCGGTGGTGCCGGATGGAAGTCTTTTGCTCTTTTCAAGAAGAATATAATTGATGTTTCACAGACCCGGGTTCTGTCATTGCTTAATATTGTAGGAGAAGGTATGGCAGGGATTGAAAAATACGAGCAGAATATCAGTGATATGGATGCAAAGAGATCAGCAGATACGGCCCTGGCACATAAAGACGATATTGTAGGATTTAAAGTAGCACATTTTACCGGTTCTGACTGGACTCCGATAAGTCGAGGAGTGGAGGCTGGAAAACTGGCTGATATCCCTGTGATGATAGATCTGAATAGTATTTACTTTTCTCTTGAAGAACTTTTTACTAAATATCTTCGCCCGGGAGATATTTATACTCATGTTTTTATCGAATCTAGCAGGGGAGTGGTAGATCCCATTGTAGATTTAAAAACCAGGCAATTTAAACCATTTGTTCTTCAGGCTCAGAAGAAAGGGATCATATTTGATGTCGGCTTCGGCGGTGGAAGTTTTAATTTCGGACAAGCCTTACCTGCTATTAAAGCCGGTTTTTATCCAAACACGATGGGCACTGATCTGCATAAAGGCAGTGTGAATGGTGCAATGAAGGATCAGTTAAACGTATTGTCCATCTTTTTATCCATGGGTATGAAAATACCTGCTGTCATAAAAGCGAGTACATGGACACCAGCCCAGGTAATAAAACGGGAAGATCTTGGTAATCTTTCAGTAGGATCGGTCGCTGATGTTGCTGTATTGAGTGTCAGAAACGGAACTTTCGGTTTTAGAGATGTGGCTGGTAACAAACAGCAGGGAAATCAAAAGCTGGAATGTGAAATGACAATCCGAGCAGGAAAAATAGTGTATGACCTTAATGCCATAGCCAGTAATCCGGTTACAAGGCGATAATCAAGGTCGTTTATCTATAAAGAATTTAAAATGAAAATTTCCTCAATGTTTCTCTCTAAGATTAGTCCACTCATGAGACTGAAAAATGCGGACCTTGCCTTAATCTTAACTTACATAAGACAGAACTTTAAAAATAATGCATCTGCCATTCTTCCCGCTCAGATAGAAAGAGTTCGCCAGACTAAATAAGTCTTAGAAGGGATATTGTAAGAAAATAGAAATGGTTACTCTTTAGATACCTGATTAACTGATTTTTACCAGGGAATGTTTAAGCTGAAATAATTAAGACTTAGTAAATTATCGATTAATTTATCTTGATTCTGCTGAGTATCGCACGGCTTGGTTATAATTTTTCCGATTCAAAAGACGCCTAAACTTTTTTTATATAATTCCCGGATTGCTTTAGCTTTTTTTGTTACCCTTGCTATTACATGAATCTTTCCTAAGTTGTTTGTTATTTAGAAAATATTATTTTAAATTACGCTTAAGAGTAGATAAACGTCATTTTTACCTTGGTGACTGTCTTATTCTCCTCTTTAATTATTTTGTTTTAGAATTTTCTATGAATCAGATTACTCTGGACCTAACAAATGATGGATTGCTTCTTCTTCAAATAGAACAAGGTAATAAGGACGCTTTTAATATTTTATACGAAAAATACTGGACACAAACCTATTCTAAAGCTTACCAGCGCTTAAAGGATGAACATGAGGCCAAGAACATTGTTCAGGAGATATTTGTTAATATCTGGGTTCGAAGAGGAGAAAAAATCGAGAACTTTCCAGCTTACCTGAATATAGCTGTCAGGAACCGGGTTTATAAATTAGTAGAAAAACAAAAATGCATCTCTCCCTTTCTTAATATCCTGGAAAATATAAGTTCTCCAAATCAGAATGCCGATGGAAATATCCTTTGGCAGGAGTTTTATAGCTCTTATGAAACTCTTTTAGCTAAGCTTCCTCAAAAGCGACAACAAATTTTTCGTCTTCGCTTTCATGAAGATCAAACGACAAAAGCAATTGCCAATCAAATGGGTATTTCAAGAAAAACAGTACAAAACCAACTTGGAAAGGCAATTGAACAATTAAGGTTAGTTCTTTTTTCAAATTTCATATTACTTTTCGCATTCTTATTAATTAATTAAGAAGATGACATTCATGTTTGTACATGACATATGTCTGGCTCTTTAATGATATTAATTGTGTCTCAAGTTCAATCTGATTTTCTTAAAAAACATTTGCGAAGGTTGCGAATTCATTTATTTTCCGGTCGTCTGATGTTAAGTAAATAAATGGACAGGCGCCCTGAAAATCTGATTGTAAGAAAACTGCGAATCACTAATGCCTCGGCTAAAATATCAACGCTGCTTTGAATGTGCCCGCACAAGATCTTAAAACCTGGTCTAAAATGAAATATTACGATCCGGTACTAAGTACGGTTTTAGGTGCATATCCTTCCGAACAGGTTATTTCTATGGGAATCAATGCTACATTTGAATAAGTAATACGGAGTTATGAAAAATTCAGTCATAAATTTTAACTGCAAAATGGCTTTGCTGTTGTTCATGATCGGGCTGGCTTCCTGTAACGATTATTTAGAGGTAGTTCCTAAGGACCAGGTCACGGATGCTACTGTTTGGGCAAATACAACGAATGCAGATATGTTTCTGAATACGGTTTATGGGGCGCTGCCAACCCCTTTCAATGTTACAGACCCTGATGAGGACAGAACAGATAATGAACTGGCCAAGCCTACATACGCTACTACTGTTGTGTATAAGAAGTCTGCCTATACAGCTTCCAGTCCGGGTACACAAACGCAATGGGGAAATTATACCAATATCCGCAGAGCCAATATGTTTATCGAGAAGGTCACTGCTTCCTCACTGCCGGATGATTACAAAAAAGTACGGATAGCTGAAGCCAGGTTCTTAAGGGCCTATTATTATATGCTCTTATGGACTCATTACGGTGGAGTTCCCATCATTAAGAATGTGCTCAATATTAGCGAGCAGGGCGATGCTGTTTTTCAGCCAAGGAATACAGATGCAGAAACATATAAATTTATTTCAGATGAGTGTGCTGCTATTGCAAATGACCTGCCTAATGCGCAGGGAAATGGCAGAGTGACAAAAGGTGCCGCACTTACCTTAAAAGGATGGGTAGAATTATTTAATGCCAGCCCTTTAAAGAACCCAACAAATGATAAGGCACGTTGGGCTTTGGCTGCAGCTACGAATAAACAGGTTATGGATCTCGGCGTATATAAGCTGTTCCCTGATTATGAAACCATGCTTTATGAAGCAAATGAAAAGAATAACGAAGTGATCTTTGCAAAGGAGCATTTGGCCGGAATAGCAGGAATGGCATCGAGTAAGGAAGGTTATTGGGGTGCGTACAAAGTAGGAGGATCTCAGCAGTCGTTCTGCGGCCATCAACCAACTCATGATATGGTTGATGCTTATCGCATGCGTAATGGCAAATCCATAACTGATCCGGCTTCGGGATATGATCCTCAAAATCCTTATGTAAACAGGGAAAAGAGATTCTATTCATCGATCCTTTACGATGGTTCGGTATGGCTTGGCTATACCCTGGTGATGAAGCAGGGAGTTGGCAGTGATAATGCCACAGATTTAAATAATAGCAGCG
>CAYHRC010000126.1:0-7683 GCA_964358565.1 uncultured Sphingobacterium sp.
GTAACCTGACCTTTTGCAAATACAATCAGAAGAGTCAACACAATACCCAAAACCGTGCTTACTTTCAGCGCAGTTAACTGACTGAAAAATTTTGGAATAAAAACGATACCCACTATGTATGCACAAATCTGGGCGGTCAACGTATACGAAGGAAATACTTTTGCCTCAATTAAATTAAGGTTCATCGTTCCTGCGTAATTGATAACCGTATCTATTGAAATAACCTGGGTTCCTACATGCAGAAATATGGCTATCGCCCCAAGGATGAGGTGAGGAAACTGAGTGATACTGGTTTTAGAGGAATTTGCCAGGGCAAGTTCATCACTTTCATGCTCAGTATCAATTTCAGGAAGAGGTGAAAAACGAATAAATAAACCAAGCAGAAAAAGAAATGTACCTACACATGCATAAGGAATAATTACCCTCTGGATGAGTTCATGCAATGCTGCGTTCTTTTCAGCATCGCCCATCTGCGACAGTTTATCAAACATATCACTGTCAGTGGCTCTGAAAATAACGGCCGCAAATAATAAAGGTGCGAGGATCCCGGCGCCTTTGTTGCAAATGCCCATGATACTGAAGCGCTGGGCTGCACGTTCTTTTGGACCCAAAATAGTGATATACGGATTAGCTGCTGTTTGAAGCAGGGCCAGACCGGCGCCGATAGAAAATAAACCAAGAAGGAATAATTCATAGGTCATGGTCATAGCCGCCGGAACAAACAGAAATGCCCCTACCGACATAACCCAGAAGCCAATCATCATCCCTTTCTTAAATCCTACATTTTTCAAGAGGTAAGAAGCGGGAACTGAAAATAATAAGTATGAGATATAAAACGCAAAAGTGACCAGGTATGACTGTACATGTGTCAGCTGAAAGGCTATTTTAAAATAAGGGATTAAAATCGCATTAATCCAGGACGTAAATCCGAACATAAAGAACAGAAATGCAATAATAACGACTCCTGTTATAGTATCCCGCTGACTAAGCGATGCCGCGGTAACGGTTTTATTTTTCATTCAATTAAATTTTATTCGTTATGATTAATAATATTAATAATTTTAGTATGGTCCGGAATATACATCCTTTCTAATACCTATAATTTGGAAGCACTGTTCTCGTCGATAAATAAAATGGCGTGATCATGCCTTCTCAGAATCGTTGAAGGGTACAGTTCGCTGATATCACTGTTAATCGTATGGTAAATTGCATTTGCCTTAAACTCTCCCGGTACAACTGCATAAGCATAGGTAGATTTAAATAAGGCAGGGATTGTAATAGTCAGGGCATATGTAGGAACTTCTTCAAGAGAATTAAAACAGCCATCATTTACCTGCTGTGTACGGCAATCAGCATCCAGATCGACCACTTTAACAATTAAAGGATCATTGAAATCAGCAACATGCGGATCATTAAATGCAAGGTGAGTATTCTCTCCTATTCCCAGCATTACGATATCAGTTGGGTATTTGATCAACAGGTCAGAGTACCTTTTACATTCGTCCTGCGGATTAGCTGCATTTCCATTCAGATAATGAACTTCGCGGCAGGTAACTTTACTAAATAATCTGTCTTTAAGAAAATTACCAAAGCCTTGAGGGGCATCTTTATCCAGACCAATGTATTCATCCATGTGAAAAGCATTGATACGGTGCCATTCTACATCTTTGTTAAGCAGCTCATCTAAAAATTCATTCTGAGATGGAGCTGAAGCAAAAATGATATTTACATATTCTTTGGTCTTCAATAATTCCCTGATCTTCTCACTTAACTCTTCAGCAGCAGCAGCACCTAATTCAGGTCTGCTTTCGAATATCCTTACATTTAATTTATCTTTATAAAACTGTCTCATGATTTTTTATTGGCTTTTACTTCGTAATTATAGATTTTAACAATGGGTGGTGTATTATATTTCTTTTTCTCTGTTTCGACATAATTGATAAACTCTTTTTTCATCATTTCTTACCTCTCCGAAACTCCATCCTGTATAAATATAGAACTGCCGTATTTCACGGGGAGCCAGATCTGTAAGGAAAAACAACTCATCCCAGATACCATCCTTATCTATATCATCAATTTGCAGCGGAATAGAATGGCCATTGCTTTCTTTTCGCATAAGGTATCCCCCAATCTTCCTGAGTTCGTCAACAGTAGGCTCCGGATTGCCCGCAAGTTTTGGATCAATTATCGCAACTCCTTCTGTATACCAGCCATAATTAATCTGCGCCTGTGAAAAGCTAATGTAAAAAATTAAAATACCAGCGAGCAGGAGTTTATGCATATATCAGGTATGAAGCAAATTATTGAGCATTGTAAACAACCCTTCCCTGAACTATGGTTATGCTAACCTTAATATTTTCATCAAAGATCACTATATCTGCATCCTTACCCACAATCAGTGAACCTTTACTACTGCCCAGTCCCATTATATTAGCTGGTGTCTGTGAAGCCATTTTAACAGCCTCCAGCAATGGCACATCGGCCATGTTTATCATGTTCCGCACAAGGCGATCGCAGGTTGCAACACTTCCTGCAAATGACTTACGATCAGGCAGTTTGGCTACACCGTCCTCAACGAGTACTTTTAACCCATTATGCTTGCTACCAAGTATGCTGTCGCCGGGAGGCATGCCTGCAGCACGCATTGAATCGGTGATCAGAGCAATCCGATCAGGGCCCTTGATCTTGTAAATAAGTTTCAGCAATGGAGCCGGGAGGTGAATACCATCAGCTATTATTTCCACATCCATCTCATCGATCAGGTAGGCTGTTTCAACTACTCCGGCATAACGAAAACAATCCCTTCGTGAAACACCCGACATACAGGAATAGAAATGCGTGGCCAGAGTGAAACCAGCTTCAAAAGCAACCAGCGCTTCCTCATAGATGGCATCGGTATGAGCCATTGCAACAAGAATACCTTTTGAACGTAAATGATTACCAAATTCAATGGCTCCTTCAAGTTCCGGAGCCGCACTCCAGCGTCTAATATCTGATGAGCGGGATAATATATCCTTGTATTCTTCCGGATCAGGGTTTCTGATATACCGCGGATCCTGTGCTCCCCTCTGCTTCAACGAGAAATAAGGTCCTTCAAGATGTATTCCAAGGAATTGAGCTCCTGAAAGATTGTTTTTGTTCGCCTGTTTGTATAATTCAAGTGTTTGATAAAGTTCTTCTTTTTCACTCGTCAGTGTAGTGGGCAGCATTGCTGTAGTTCCGTATTTTGCATGGGTCTCAGCGATTTTAAGGAATGCCTCCTCTGTGCCATCCATGAAATCATGACCACCGCCTCCGTGAACGTGAATATCAATAAAACCAGGCGCTATATATTGCCCCTTTGCATCGATCTCAAGGGCTCCGGGTACATCAATATCCCCTTCAGCTACTTCCTTTATACGCCCGCCCTCAACTATCACTGTTCCGTGAAAAATTCGATAAGGGGTTAAAATTTTACCATTGTGTATTTTGAGAATTCTTTCCATATTATGTTCACGCCTGTTAATTCCGATTTCCTAAATTAGGAAAATAACAGGCTTTAATTGTTTAATATAATTATTTGGTATGTAAAATTTACGTTCATGAATATTACCTGATCAGTTAGATCATGATATTCTCTTCTTTAATGACTCAAAAATGTGAAATTATCCTATCCCTTCTTAAAATATTTAATTTTGATTAAAGTTTACAAACAGCTAACCTGATAATTAATAAACTGCCTTCAAAATAAGCCTTATGAAGTATTCCAGCCCGGCCAAAGGAAGCAGTAAATCGTTTTGCGTCAGTAGTAAAACCGCCAGCAAGCCCATTTTCTGATCCTGTTCTGGAAAATCCAAGATCAGAGCCATTAATGTGCTCGATCTTTGCCCCGACTCATCCTGCGGCATCTAAACGGGTTGTTACAGGACGTGATCCATAATCTCCTGTTCCCGGTTTTGCTTCCGGAAACAGAACTGCAAAAAAGTTTACTTCGGTAAGATCTGGTTTACTTACCAGGGTAAGGAAACTCTCTGCGAATTTTTTATCACTTCTATCACGAATGCTAGAAAAAGGTATATTCTGAAAAGGGAGGCTCTTACGAGGGACCACAACGGGAGTACCCTTAACTGGGATAGCCAGAGGGTTAGTCACAGTGATCTTAATACGCCTTGTAGGTGCATAATCCTTACCTTCAGTGTTGGATTGGGCATTGGCTGAACTTATAAGTTGAAACACAACACCTAACATGAGAATTAATACTTTTCTTCCGGATCTTCTGTTTATCATTCTATTTAACAATTAATTAGGTCACAAATCATTTAAAAAATTATATCAATTAAAAAAATTTAGCTAAATAAGCCTGAGGGCTTCTCTCCCCTGCTGATTATCCGATCAATTGCCAGTATCCCAACCATTAACTGTCGCGGAAAATGATAATGCTCTGCACGAACCTGTGAATGTTTCTCCATTTTACGGTCGCCGCTATCTATAATAAACGCATACTCCGGACGAACGTAGTTCTTTCTGATATATGCCTCTGTCCTGGCATAACAGTTCAGCGCCCATTGGTCTCCTGTATGCTCAATAAGGATCATCGCTCCGATCAGAATTTCTTCCTGTAGCCAGCGGAGTTTATTCAATGCCCATGTATTAGTACTTACATTTTCAAGAGCATGAAAATGTCCACCATATACATCATCCCAGGCTGCATCCACATGTCTTTTAAACTCTTTAGCAGCTCTTTTAAACAGGCTCGCATCCTGGATGAGCACTGCGTAATTCAACACAAAGGCAAGCGTTTCGCAACCATGACCTACATCCCCAAATTGGGAGGCTACACGGTCTTCTAAAGGACTGAGATCATGCGCAAGAGCTTCATTCAATAGCTTGTATTCAGGATTAAGATGATGATTCATAATCGCATCCACACAACGATCGGCAAGGGCTTTAATTTCCTTATCCTGACGCTGTTTCAGCATTTGTGTCGACACACTCAACAAAATCATCCAATGTCCTAATATCCTCGGACCTGCTATTCTTTGTTCAGCTTTATAGGAATAATTAAACTCAGGACGATCATAGTGTGTAACTGCCTTTAAAACAATTTCCTTAGCCTGATCAAAATATTTCCGTTCTCCACTGGCTTTGGCATATTCGGCAAGGCCTTCGGCAACAAATAGATTGCCATAAATATCACCTTCGGTATCCGACATGGGCTTACCTTCTTTTGTAAAGCCCGAGATATAATAGCTGCCGTCTCCAGGCAAGAGTTTCAGAATAAAATCCTTAGACTTTTCAGCGATCTCCAGGTAGCGCGGTTTTTTTTCGATATTATTATAAAGAAAAGAATACATCCATATCCCTCTTCCTTCAAACCATGCACGTTTATTTGTATTGACCAGCTTCCTTGTCAGAATATCAACCGAACACATAAATCCGCCTAGTTCATGATCTACCACAAAGCTATCCATGTTTGGTATGAATTTCTCAAGTAAAGCTACCCTGTAAGTCTCACGAAGTTTCTTTAAATTTAAATCAGAGATCTTCGTGATCTCAACCGATGCTGCCGTTGTTTTAGCAGCAACATCCGTTGAAACAAATGTACCTGCCAGGGTTCCCGCACCGATTATACTCAGTCCGGCAATTGAGTTTTGCTTTAAAAAATTACGTCTTGAATATTCCATTTTTTATTAAATTAAGATTGATTCATTATATACAATATTCTTATAATCCCAACAGATGATAAATATAAAATACCAACTCAAAATGGTATTACTAATTAAATACCCCGGAAACTTTACCAGTTCGGTCAATTATTCTTTCAATTGCAAGCAGATTAATCACCAGTTGCCTTGGATGGTGATAAATCCCCATTCCTTTATTAGTGATATTTACTACTTTCCGATCGCCACCTTCTACTGCAAAAACATGCCCTGACTTAATAAACTTTTCTTGTATATAGGCATAAGTGTCTGCAAAACACTTTTCAGCCCAATCATCTGCCTGATGTTCAATTAACAACAACGCTCCGATTAATACTTCATCATGCAAAGAAAGTGTCTTTCCCAGTTTAAAAGTAAATGAACTCACATGGTCAAGAGACCAGTAATATCCTCCATAAACATTATCCCTGGCAACTTCAACATGTCTTTTGAATAACTCTTGTGCATTATTAAATAACTGAACATCTTTCTTTCGTAATGCTTCCATTAAGACCATCCACAAAGCCTGAACACCTAATCCGAAACTTATCATTTGTGATGAGCCAGGACCTGATAACCTGGTCATATCGTGTGAAAGTGTTATATCCAATAGTCCCCAATCCGGGTTGAGGTGCTTATTCATAATTGCATCAACACAACGTTCTGCCAAAGCCTCAATTTCAACATCGTACTGATTTTTGAGCATTTGAGTTGCGTTACAAAGCATTATCATCCAATGATTAAGAATTCTCGGGCCTTTAATGTTTTTTTCAGGACCATATTCATAGTCCTTACTATCATAAATCCTGGCACATTGTAACAATATCTTTTTGGCAAGATTGAAATATTCAATTTCACCGGATGCAATAGAGTATTCAGCTAAACCTTCGGCGATATAAAGATTCCCGAAAATATCACCCGGGCCAGATGTGGGTAAACCCTCTTTGGTAAAAGAGGATATCCAAAAATCGGAATCTGATGGTTGATGTTTTAATATAAAATCCTTGGATTTTCTTGCCACTTCAAGAAATTTCAAATTCTTCCCAAAATGATTATATAAAAATGAATAAAGCCAAATTCCTCGTCCTTCAAACCAGGCCCGCTTACCGGTAGACAATTGTTTCCCAGTTTTGTTATCAATATCACACATAAACCCACCTAATTCATGATCGACAATTAGTCTGTCCATACTTGGCAGAAAATTATCAAACAATTCAGAATGATACTTATCTCTAAGTGCAACAAGAGACATTCCTCCAATTTGTGCAATTATATTTTTTGCCCTAATTGGCCTGCTTCCTGTACTTTGAGTTGAATAATTCTTACTATTAATACAGCCAGCTAGAAAAGTGGTTCCCAATCCACCAATAGCATTTGCCCTTATAAAACTTCGTCTGGAAAAAGCTCCACTTTTCATAACCAAATCAGTTCTTTTAACTAAACAAGTTTGAAACTTTTCCCTTATTGCCAATAATACGATTGAGGGCAAGCAGATTAAGCATCAGGTGACGTGGGTGATGATAATGTTCAGCCCGAATCTTATTGTATTCAACTAATTTTCGGTCACCACCAGACAACCAGAATTTGAATCCGGGACGATCGAAATTTTTATGGACATATTCAAAAGTTTCACTAAAACATCGTTTTGCCCACAAATCACCAGTATGTTCAGCAATAAATAAGGTACCAATAAGTACTTCTTCCTGAAGCCAAAGCACTTTATCTACCTTCCATGTATTATTATCTACATGATCAAGCGATCTGAAGTAACCTCCATATACTGTATCTTTTGCTACAGTTACATGTCTTTTAAATACTTCAACTGTACGATCAAAGAGGGCCTTGTCTTTACGACGGGCTGCTTCAAACAACAACATCCCTCAAAGGGCAGCTCAGGGAGCTACACACCGTACTTAAAGAGAATGCAGAACTTCCCGTAACATTGATAGGCTGGTCATGGGGAGCCATGCTCGGCTTCATCTTCGCCGCTCATTACCCTTCA
>CAYHRC010000127.1:0-7655 GCA_964358565.1 uncultured Sphingobacterium sp.
CGAAAGCATGAACACCTCTAAAAACAACAAAATCAAGTGAATAACGAATTGCCTGTCCGGCAAAGAGGGCGGAAGGGCTACAGAAAGGTTATACTCATAATAATTGCAAAAGTACCCAAGTGATACTTTCCCGCTAAGGCCGCGGGAGGGCCTGGTCCTTTTTTCGTGATATGTTAATGAATGCGGCCTATGCCTGATCATTGATCAAACGTTTAAGTGCCATAATATATCCCATATGAAGCCCTTCATGAAAAGGCAAAAAGTTAACAGCATCTTCAATATCCGTGATATTCACGCCATAGCGTGTGGTCCAGTTTGTATAATTATTAAAACTGCACTGCTTAAGTTCCGTTTCCAGATGATCGAGAGTTGAAAACATGAGAGATCTTATCTTTTCAATTTCTTCCGCTCCGACAAAGCCTTCAGGTTTAGAATCCGGCTTGTACGCCATGAAAAATTCCTTCTCTATGATCAGGGGCAAGCCAGCCCTTAAATAACATATACCTTGCTGTGAAGCGACCAGATGTCCAATATTCCAGATGATATTATTATTAAAACCCGGCGGGATTTTATTTAATTGATCTGTATTGAGCTCGCTTACCATTTCCAGGATCTTAACTCTTGTTTTACGTATTGTTTCTATTTGCTTATTCATTGATCTGCATTTGGAGGTGAATTTAGAAAATGTTTGAATATAAATCTATTTGTAGATTCAGATAAGCGGAAAGCTTAGATTAGGAGGCGTATATCCTGGCATGGATAAAAAACCAGCAATATTTATTTCGTTCTATTGGAAATAGGCCCGGTGTATCTCAAGACGGAATTAATCGATTAATAACATGATGTTATACAGCATCATATGTTCATTAAAGCTGATTTGAATTACGGTGTTTACCTGTTTCTTTATAATCCGTATAAAATAGATTACAAATGTTAATTTTTATTTAATCTTCATGTTCACTTCATGTTATCAAAATATCTTTGATATAAATCAATGTAAACTAAAGATGAAAAAGCTAATTTTATTCGCAGGAATTTCAGTGTTCGCAATCTCTGCATATGCACAAACGGGTACAAGTTCGAATGAACAGGGTACAACGGTAAGTTCAACTGCCAGGGAGAGTACTCTTGAAGGCAAAGAAAAAGGACAGGCGATCAGTGAGATCGCTGAAAGCAAGTCTATGAGCCATCGTCAGGATGACTTAAATTCAGATGGTAAATTATCCTCCGAAGAAAGAGCAGCACGCAAAGCTACCAGAAAAGCAGAAGCTGATGCCCGCCGGACAGATCATATGGGCGATTTAGATGCTAAATTATCTCCTGAAGAAAGAGAAGCCAGGAAGGCCGCCAGAAAAGATGCTGAAGTCCGCATGGGAGATCATGCAGGTGACCTGAATAAGGATGGTCAGATATCACCGGAAGAAAGAGATGCGTATAAAGCATCAAGAAAAGGAGATGCTCAAGTCCGCAGGGAAGATCGTGCAGAT
Organism: uncultured Sphingobacterium sp.; assembly: GCA_964358565.1. GTDB lineage: Bacteria > Bacteroidota > Bacteroidia > Sphingobacteriales > Sphingobacteriaceae > Daejeonella. The sequence goes on from CAYHRC010000127.1 coordinate 1,488, forward strand.
GATGGAATTTTAAACGGTTCTGCCGGTGATCATAATGATCATGGTAAATCTGTGAGTGATATTGCTAAAGATCCAACGCTTGAAGGAAGAGAAAAAGGAGAAGCCGTAAGTGGTGAAGCAAGTTCTAAAGCCAGGAATGGTGAAAGAGGTCATGGTACTCATAGCAGGAAACCAGATCATGCTGGCAAACCAGCCGGAAGCGGAAAACATATGGGTGGCAAACCAGCCGGAAGCGGAAATCATTCTGGTATGGGCAAACCAGCCGGAGGTGGACATATGGGTGGAAGACCCGCCGGAGCAGGTCATTAAGGAAAATAATTTTATTTCTTTTATATCAGTAGAAGGTTGCCTGTCATAGGGCAACCTTTTTTTTGCATTATGTTTTCTTAAACAGAATGATGATATTCAACAAAAACAAAACAGGATTGACTGGAAAAGATTTTGATGTCATAGTAGTTGGTTCAGGCCCGAATGGCCTGTCTGCTGCTATTGTTTTACAAGAAGCCGGCTTATCTGTTGTGGTTCTTGAAGCAAAGGATACCATTGGGGGAGGACTCCGCACAGCAGAACTTACCTTACCGGGCTTTAAACACGATATATGCTCTGCAATTCACCCTTTAGCCGCAACTTCACCATTTTTTACAAGCCTGCCCCTGCATGAGCATGGACTTCAATACATCTATCCGGAAATTTCTGCCGCCCATCCCTTTGATGATGGCTCCGCAGCTGTGCTGAGAGGATCGGTGGAAGAAACTGCTGCCATGCTTGGAACTGACCAGCAGGCATATTTCCGTTTACTTGAACCTCTTGTTAAAAGCTGGCCGGAGATAGCAGAAGATGTTCTGGCACCTCTGCATTTTCCAAAACATCCCCTGGAGATGGCTGCTTTTGGCTGGAACGCGCTTCAATCAGCATCCGGTTTAGCCGGGAACTTTAAAACAGAAAAAGCGAGAGGCCTTTGGGCAGGAATGGCTGCTCATTCCCTGCAGCCATTATCAAATCTGGGCACATCTGCTTTCGGACTGGTTCTGATGGCTGCAGGTCATTTCAAGGGATGGCCGGTAGCATCAGGAGGATCGGAGACAATAGCTAAGGCACTTTCATCTTATTTTCTTTCACTCGGAGGAACAATAGAAACAGGTATTCATGTGCGTTCTATCTCAGAACTAGGCTCATCGAAGGCAGTTCTTTTTGATCTGACGCCAAAACAGATCCTCAGGATTGCAGGTGAACGTTTTTCAACAATTTATAAATGGCAATTGCAAAAATACCGCTATGGTATGGGTGTATTTAAAATCGACTGGGCACTGGATGGGGCAGTACCCTTTATCGCATCTGAATGCAGGAAAGCAGGTACAATTCATCTGGGTAATACTTTTGAGGAAATTTCCGCTACTGAAAAGCTCACCTCACTGGGTAAGCATCCGGAAAAACCTTTTGTACTCCTGGCACAGCAAAGTTTATTTGACCATAGCCGCGCCCCTGAAGGAAAACACACCGCCTGGGCATATTGCCATGTGCCAAACGGATCTCGTGTTGATATGACAAATGCTATAGAAAAACAGGTCGAGCGCTTTGCGCCTGGATTCAGGGATCTGATCCTGGGCAGGCATACCATGAACACAGAACAAATGGAGGCCTATAATCCTAATTATGCCGGAGGAGATATTAACGGAGGCAGCATTGATATCAGTCAATTGTTTAGCCGGCCTGCTTTAAGATTTCCAGCTTACCGGACTTCAGACAAGGGAATTTATATCTGCTCTTCCTCAAGCCCGCCAGGAGGTGGTGTACATGGAATGTGCGGCTATCATGCAGCTAAGCAAGTACTTAAAGATATTTTTAATTATAATTGAGGACCATTTAAACAATTTTATGTCAGAGAAGAACAAATTTAGTATACATGAAGACTGGACAGTGGTCATCATGGGCGCATTGATCATACTTTTATCAATATCCGGACTTATTCTGCCTGTGGCCGTTTTCAACTGGAGCCAGACCTCAGAGCTTTTTCAAAATATTTTCGCATTGAACAATTTAGGAGTGATATTACTGCAATTCATATTTGTATTAGTAATTGCTGTATTAGCTGCCCTGCTTACAGGCAAACCAGTAAAAAACTTTCTGCTGGGCTTTCCGCTGGTATATTTAATAACGATGCTTGCACTGATCTTAGCAGGAAACAGCCAGATAAAAGCTTTAAACCTCGAAGCAGTTATCTTCAGTCTTTCATTAGGTCTGATTATTGGAAATTTCTTTAAGCTTCCTGAATGGCTGAAAGAATCACTTTCAACAGAATTATTTGTTAAGATCGGACTGGTCTTACTGGGTACGAACATCATCTTTGCCGATATATTAAAGGCTGGTTCGCTGGGACTTATCCAGGCCCTGGCGGTGGTGGTATCAGTTTGGTATTTTGCCTTCTGGTTATGTAAAAAGCTCAAAATAGATAGTGAACTTACCATGATGATCTCAAGTGCAGTATCTATTTGCGGTGTGTCTGCAGCAATCGCTACATCAGGAGCAATTAAGGGCGACCCGAAAAAACTTTCCTACGTAATATCCATGGTATTGATAACAGCCATACCTATGATGATCTTTATGCCCATAATCGCCAAATATTTCGGATTTTCTCAGGAAGTTACCGGTGCATGGCTGGGAGGAAGCATTGATACAACGGGAGCGGTGGTCGCATCCGGATCATTGGTAGGTGAAACCGCTTTGAAGATCAGTACCATTGTGAAATTTTCACAGAATGTGCTCCTTGGGCTGGCTGCTTTTGCGATATCTGTTTACTGGACCTATACCAACCACGATTTATCAGCCGACCCCGATTCAAAACCAACACTAAAAGTTATCTGGGAACGCTTTCCCAAGTTTGTTCTCGGGTTTGTGGGTGCATCACTTGTATTTTCATTTATGCTGAATCCAGAAACAACGAATTTGGTTAAAGGAAGTCTGAGGAATTTGCAGGGACTATGGTTTGCACTCGCGTTTACGAGCATTGGTCTCGAGACAAACTTCGCTGATCTTTTTAATAAGCAAAGTAAAAAGCCCTTTTATGCTTTTCTGATAGCTCAGACCTTTAACGTTTTTGTCACCCTGATCATTGCGATGTTATTGTTTGGATAGCCTTCAGCATTTAACTAAAGGTTAGCAGTTCTTAAATTAAAGAAGTTTTCATTAATTTTATTAAAAATATTTTTGGGATATAACTTTTCCCTTTTCAGAACCAAATTCATAGCGTAACATAATTTCATGACTGCCTGAACTGAACCTGACCAGTTTAGTTGTACTCTTGTCATAAAAATAACCCATACGAACCTTGGGAGTGATCTGTACTTCAGCCATTAGGGCAACAGCTCCAGTGCTACGGTATTGAAGTCCCACAGAAAGTAAATCTTTTATATATAAATTGGTATTTATATCAATCTGAATTGGGGAACCCTGAATTCCATAAAAAAGAATAGATGGTTTAATCTTTAAATCCTCATCCAGATCGAATATATATCCGGAATTAAAAAACAGATGCAAATATTGACGGGAACTCAGATCATTGGTGTTTCCATCAGAATTAAGATTAAGCCTGTTTCTTAAAAGGTGAGGTGTAGAAAACCCAAAATAGAATCTGTCCCGGGTGTAATATATTCCTGCACCAAAATTTAAAAGTACCTGGTCTATATTTTGGAGGAATGCCTGGTCCGGACTCGGATTACCAAGATTTACGGAATTGAGATCCGCCTTAATATGAGTAGCGCCACCCTGCAGGCCGAATGCTAAGGTGGAATTTTCCATAAATATCCGGTAAGCATAACTTAGAGATCCACCATTCAGTTTTGTAATTCCTATATTATAATTAAAAACCTGCACACCTAATCCCAGCTTCCTGTTGTGAAATGACCCGTCAAGTGATATTGTTTTTGTTTCCGGGGCGCCCTTTATACCAACCCATTGAGTACGGAACAGGGCGGTAGCAAATAAAGAATCCCTGCTGCCGGCATATGCAGGATTGATTGCCAGCTTGTTAAACATATATTGAGAATACATCGCTTCCTGTTGCCCCAGTACGCTCAGACTGCTTAATAAAACAAACAAAAGAATTATAATTCTTCTCATATAGCTGTTCCTATCATCGGGTTACAGTAATAAATGAAACATAATTTTCCATGTTGTTTCTTTTGCTAACGATATAAAAATATGTTCCGTTAGGAATTTCTTTACCGGAATAGTTTCTCTGATTACTGACTCCCGCCCAGTCATTCTTATAATTTATGTTTTTATAAACCAGGGCTCCAAGTGAATTAAATACCTGAAGGCTGATTTGTTCATTATCTAAATTCTCAATCACAAACATATCATTAACTCCATCGCCGTTGGGTGAAAATCCTTCCGGAATACGAACCGTTACTTTCTCCAGCATTACTATTGTGGCATTGCTTTCATCCGGAATTCCATTAATATCCGGATCCGGATCTGTTCCTTCTGTTGAAATATCCTTTGTCAAATTGCCGGTACGATCTGTCGCACTTGCTCCGGCAGAATTATAAAACGGCCCCATCATATAATGATCCGGGGTTACTTTGAGGGTAAATTTGATCGTATCACTCTCACCCCCTGGCAGGACATTATTTGATTGGAGCAGATCTATGTTTCCACGGCCATCAAAGGCTGTATTAGCTTGCAGAATTCCTTTTGAAGTGGAAGGAATTCCCTGTAAAGAGAATTGGGTAGGAAAGGGAAAGGTTTTTGAAAGCTCATCGCTTACCCGTAAGTTGTTCAATGCTGAAATCCCATAGTTCTTAACCGTGATTTTAAAGGTTAAGATATTGCTGTTGTAACCATCCAACTGCCGAATGGGTATGGATACCGCTTTTGCTATTCCTAATGGCGGATTTCCTGTTACATGAATGGTGACTGTGCCGATATTACACAATTCAGGAATGCCATTGTCACAGGCACTGTAGGTGAAAGTATCTACGCCTGTAAAATTTCCTATTGGTGTATAGGTAAACCCGCCATTGTAGTTCAGGATAAGTGAACCATTGGCAGGGGGGCTGACAACAGTGGCTGTAAGCGTGTTATTATCAGGATCAGTATCATTCATCAGCAGCCCCTCCGAACTTAAAATAGACAATGTTGTGTTCTTTGCAGTTATATAGCTATTATCGGAAGCTACCGGAGGGTGATTTGAAATGTTAACGGTAATTTGAATGCTATTACTGTATATCATGGGGCAAATCCCTGAGCTTGCCCTTCTTCTGAAAAAGGTGGTTTGTGTAAGCATATCCGGGCTATAGTTCTGTTCAGTATTGATTCCGGCTGCGGGTACAAACCCTGATGTATCACTTAAAGTACTGCTTTCCCATAAATATGATATTTTACTGTCTCCTCCTTCAGGCACCATACCGGTTAATTTTTCCGGTTTATTATCCGATATAATTGTCTGATCCCCTGATATTTTATTACTGATCAAAGGCTGTGTAACAGTGAAGGTAATCGTGTTACAGATATATGAACAGGTTCCGGAAATTATCATGCGGCAGAAATGGGTTGTTTCGGTAATTATTCCCGGATCATAATCTTTGGATGTTGCCCCACTTATATTGTTGCAACTGCCTCCAACTATTGAACTTGTCCATTGGTAAGTGTAGTCTCCATTTACTCCAGAGGGATTGCTGCCTGTGATCAATCCGGGATCTCCACTCTGGCAGAAAGCTAATACAGAGGGTGCGGTAATCGTATTGTTACTTAAAGCGGGAACAATAGTAATTGTTACCACGTTACTTGCAACTGGAGCAGAATTGAAGCCAGTGGAACTGACTAATCTTTTATACCAGGTAGTCTGGCTTAAGTTGCCCGGAGTATAATCAGTGCTTGTAGCTCCGGTAATATCGGTAAAGCCTGTACTGGCACTAATAATTGATTTTTGCCATTGATAAGTATATATACCACTGCCTCCTGTAGCTGCAACCGTCTCGGTTAAAGGTGCTGTTATACCATCACATAAAATCTGATTGTTGCCAATACTTCCGGCTTTTAACAGTAAGGACGCATCTGCTACACTTACCGTTACTATATAATCCTGGCTGGAGGCATCGGCGGCCGTGACGGTATAGGTAAGCGGGCTGCTGAAGTTATTGGCTGTTGTACCGCTGGTTTGTGTCACTC
>CAYHRC010000128.1:0-7634 GCA_964358565.1 uncultured Sphingobacterium sp.
ATTTTGTTCGCAGTAGTGGTGGCATGGATTATGCGAACAGTCAGATGGAGATTTACCAGGATGAAGCTTTTAAGATCCTGAATGATCTGCCGGATAATAATTCACGCAAGGCTTTGCAGCAGCTGGTGAGGTTCACTACAGAGCGTAAAAAATAAAAATGTCAAACGAATACATATTTTTCAGTTGTTTCCTCCTCTTTATTATCCTTATGCTTTCTATTGATCTTGGGGTCTTTAATAAGAAAGAGCACAAGGTTACCATGACCGAGGCTGGCATAATGAGCTTTATATGGGTGAGTTTTGCAATGGGCTTTTACTTTATATTGCTTACGGAAGGGGAAATATTGCATGATATTCGCAATTTTGCCCAGCTGAAAGAAATTACCGCCCAGCATTTACATAATATCACACTTATTCCCGGTAATTACGCGGAAAGCTTAGCCCATTATAAACAGAACCTGGCACTTGAATTTCTGACAGGTTATGTGATAGAGTATGCTTTGTCAGTGGACAATATCTTTGTCATGGTGCTGATCTTTTCTGCTTTCAGTGTGGATGAAAAATATTATCATCGGGTCTTGTTCTGGGGTATCATCGGCGCAGTGGTAATGCGTTTTATTTTTATTTTCGTCGGTTCTACCCTCATTAATGAGTTTGGCTGGATACTCTATATTTTCGGTGCCTTTTTGATCTATACGGGCATTATGATGTTCATTAATAGCGGGGAGGATGAGCAAATTGATACAGAAAACCATAAGGTGGTTCGTTTTGCCTCAAAATACTTTTCAGTCTATCCTGAATATGCGGGAAAGAAATTCTTTATAAAAATCAATGGTAAAAAGATGATAACCCCTCTTTTTATTGTGCTGCTGATTGTTGAGTTTACAGATCTGATTTTCGCAGTTGATTCCATCCCGGCAATATTCGCAGTCACCAAAGATCCTTACATTGTATTTTTCTCAAATATCTTTGCCATACTCGGATTGCGTTCTATGTTCTTCCTGCTTGTGAATGTGATTCATAAATTCCACTACCTCAAAACCGGCCTTGCCGTCCTTTTGGTATTCATCGGAGTGAAAATGCTTGCACATCACTGGCTGACCTTATGGGGTTTCACTACGATGCATTCCCTGTTTATTATCCTGTTGATTTTAACTACAAGTATAGTAGCATCCTTGGTTTTCTCTAAAAAGGAGGATTAATTTAAACCCGGGTGCTTCGATACTATCTATTGGTTATGATTGCTATTGCTGATAAAAGCAATTTTTTTGCTGTCCGGAGACCATGAAGGGGTATTGATTGTGCCCTGGCCGCCATAAACATAAGCCAAAACTTTTGGAGTACCACCTGTAATTGGCATATACCGAATATATACATGCTTATATGGCGGATGCATTCCCGGTGCTACTTCCTCTTTCAGGAAAGACAGAAAAACCATTGATTTGCCATCAGGAGAAATATGAGCAAACCAGTTATTGAACTCGTCATTTGTTACTTGTTCCTGATTACTTCCATCAGGTTTCATTCTCCATATTTGCATAAGACCTGAACGAACGGAATTAAAGTAAATGTATTTCCCGTCAGGGGAATATTCCGGGCCGTCATCTAAGCCTTTTGAATCGGTGAGCCTTACTTCCGTTCCGCCTGCGGCAGGTATTTTATATACATCATATTCCCCATCGCGTTCGCCGCAAAAAACCAGGTCTTTTCCATCGGGAGACCATCCATGCAAATACGAAGGGCCACGTGATGTAATTTGTTCAGGCGTACCGCCGGTAATCGGAACGGTATAAATAATAGACCCCCCTAATTCTTTCACAGAGCTGCTTAAACCCAGCATTTTCCCGTCGAAAGAAATTACATGATCATTATTATTACTTTTCACTTTGCCTGTATTCACAAGGTTTGGTTTGCGGGAAGCCAGATCGAAGTTATAGATCAGCCCATCACTGCCATTATAGATCAGGCTTTTGCCATCAATTGTCCAGTTTGGAGCCTGGATTGAATTAGGCACATTATAAATAACTTCACGGTTACCTGTAGCAATTTCCATCACTTCTAAATTACTTCCCAATGTCATGGATGACCTGTTATCAGCTTCTCCTTTAAAAGGAATGGTAATTCGCACATCACGGAATACGCCGGTTTCCACTACATCCTTATTATGAGATCCTACAAATAAGCCCACATATACCTCCTCACTCAAGTCAATATCAGACAATTCTTCAGTTATAAATGGCTCGCCGAACCGGGCTACTCTCATAGTGTAGGTGTTACCTTTTCTTTCTAATTGAATTACATCGGCATGTGTCAGTTTAGAGCGCTTCTCTTCCGTAATAGCTCCTGTTGTTCTACGAAACTGAAGAGCGGTAAGTCCGTCTCCATGTACTACCGCGTTTACATTGGCGGACTTACCATCCAGGCTTTTACGCACCATCCAACCCACTTTGCGGTGTTGTTCCACGCCATTCCATCCTACAAATGCAGCACGGGTATAAAGGATAAAATCCCCTTTCATGCGTTTCCACACATATTGAAACTCATCGTGATCAGACCAGACATTCTCGCCGGCACCTGAAATGATATACTGTTGTGTTGGGGAAATATAGGTTGCGGAACCAGGTTTCACGTTGCTGCCAATGTCGCTATGGCCTTCAAAAATTCCTAACTCCTGGCAAAAAGTGTCATACCCACAAATGAGAATAAAAATAATTAAACCTGCTGATCGTACATACTTTTTCATTAGTATTTTAGCTAAATAATTTAGTGCACCTACTCTCTTCAAGGTTTTCGGAATCCCTTTCCTGCTGTAAAATATTAAAATGAAACCTGCATGAGCCTGCCTGCAGGCAGCAAAAATATATTAATATAAGCTCATGCAATCCCGCACATGCGGGACTTTAAAAATAAATTATATTCTGATGAATATACATATTTTATAAACGCGAACATATATATTACACTATACGAAAGTATTTTATACTAAGTGATAGTTGTAATATTTTAAAGAAAAGGTTAAGCAAGCTTTTAAATACTTTCGTTTCTTATAATACAAGGATATTACAGCAATTTAAGGATCTCATCCACATAAGTGCGATCATTTGCAAGACGCGGCACCTTATGCTGCCCGCCCAGTTTACCCCGGTTTTTCATCCAGTGATAAAATGTCCCGTCTTCGACCACATGAACCAGCGGACGGCGGAGTGCCATGTCTTTATATCGCTTGGCATCATAATCTGAATTGATCTCTCTCAGGGTCTGATCGAGCAGATCGGTAAATTTCTCAATATCATCAGGTCTTTGCTCAAATTCGATGATCCATTCATGACCGCCGGCATCATTCCCCTGGAAATATATCGGACAGGCCGTATAATCCCGGATGATCGCATGGGTCTCCTGGCAAGCCTTAAAAAGGCCCTTTTCGGCATTATCAATGATCAGCTCTTCACCGAAAGCATTGATAAAATGCTTTGTCCTGCCGGTTATCCGGATGCGGTGGGGTGAAAGTGAGGTAAACTTGATAGTATCGCCAATCATATATCTCCACAAGCCGGCATTGGTTGAAATAATAAGCGCGTAGTTCTTGTTCAGCTCAACCTCGTCCAGTCCAAGGGTTTTGGGATTCTCCTTATGAAAATCTTCCATAGGAAGAAATTCGTAATAGATCCCGTAATCCAGCATAAGGAGCATTTCTTCTGAGTTGGGCTGATCCTGTATGCCAAAAAATCCTTCAGATGCATTGTAGGTTTCCAGATAGTACATATCTGCCGAAGGGATCAGCTTTTTAAATTGTTCCCTGTAAGGATTGAAATTTACTGCTCCATGAAAATAAAACTCCAGGTTGGGCCATACTTCCAGCAGATTGCTTTTCCCGGTAATTTCAAGTATACGTTTGGCTAAAACCAGGTTCCATGTTGGAACACCCGAGATGTTCGTGACGTTCACATCAATGGTCGCCATGGCCATTTTTTCTACCTTTTCTTCGAAATTATCCATCAGGGCGATTGACATATCCGGCGTTCGGTAAAATTCAGCCCAGAAAGGTAAATTCTTTATGAGTACAGCTGAGAGATCGCCATAACAGGAATCAGTATTTAACTGATTGATCTGATGACTTCCGCCAAGTACCAGGCATTTTCCGGTAAATATTTTTGTATCCGGCCGGTTGTCGCAATAAATTGATAAGAGGTCTTTCCCGCCTTTGAAATGGCATTCTTCAAGTGATTCTTCACTGACAGGTATGAATTTGCTCCGGTCATTGGTAGTTCCGGATGATTTGGCAAACCATTTAATTTCAGAAGGCCAGAGTACATTTTGTTCACCGCTCAGCATCCGTTCAATGTAGGGCTTCAGGGTGTCATAATTCTGAATGGGAACGCGTTCTTTATACTGTTCCTGATTATGGATGGAAGAATAACCATAGGCTTTGCCCCACTCAGTATACTGTGCGGTATCTATTAGTGTATGGAACCATTCATCCTGCACATCATATGGATATTTAATGAAAAGCTCGATCTGATGCATCCGCTTTTTCATTATCCAGGTAAAAATGGAGTTAACTATTGTCATAAGGTAAATGGAGTGTTAGCTGGCTTAGAATTTCTTTTTACGCAACTCAAAATGCTGGCCAAGGTAGAATTTTTTAGCTAATTCATTGTTTGCTATTTCCTGGGGAGTTCCTGTGAGCATGATCTTTCCCTCAGCCAGTAAATATGCCCGGTCTGTTATAGACAGAGTTTCCTGAACGTTATGGTCAGTGATGAGAATGCCAATATTACGTAACTTAAGTTTGGCTACAATGCTTTGTATCTCCTCTACTGCTATCGGGTCGACCCCGGCAAAGGGCTCATCAAGCAGGATGAAGTTGGGATCGGCTGCCAGTGCCCTTGAGATCTCGGTCCTGCGCCTTTCGCCGCCGGATAATAGATCGCCTCTGTTCTTTCTGACTTTATGCAGACCGAACTCATCAATCAGCTCTTCAAGTTTAACTTTTTGCTCTTCCTTACTTAGCTTCGTCATTTCGAGAACAGCTTTAATATTGTCTTCTACTGAAAGCTTTCTGAAAACGGAAGCTTCCTGCGCCAGATAACCTATACCTTTCTGTGCTCTCCGGTACATCGGGTCTTCAGTAATATCTTCATCATCTAAAAAAACGTGGCCCTCATTTGGACGGATAAGGCCTACGATCATGTAAAATGAAGTTGTTTTACCCGCACCATTCGGACCGAGTAAACCAACAATTTCACCTTGTGAAACATGAAATGAAACATTATCGACAACAGTACGGTGCTTATATTTTTTAACCAGATTTTCGGCTCGCAGGATCATTGTTGTTGGCTTTGAATTGGTTGAGCCGCCCGTATCCCCTTGATATTCAATTGCAGTGATCGTTTCTCTCTCCATGTATTCTCTTCAATTGTATAACAAATATCAAATGGTGTTCCAGTATTAATGAGCGGAAGGTATTCGCTTAAACCAAAGCCAATACAATTAAAAAATGGTGAATTTTCCTGCCGGATGCTCAATTTTAAATGTTTATCGCCTACTACTGATGCAGTACCGTAAGTATAGACATTTCTGCTTACAAATACGGGCGCCATGTTTTGCGGTCCAAAGGGCTCGAATTGCTTTAAAATACGAAAAAATCTGGCGTCTATACTGTTCAGTTCGATTTCAGCATCGATAGTTATGGCCTGGATTAATAAATCGTCAGGTATAGTCCGGGATACCACCTCTTCAAATCTTTGCTGAAAAGCCGGTATATTTTCGGTTTTCATTGTCAGGCCGGCCGCATATTTATGTCCTCCAAATTGTTCCAGAAGCTCGCTGCATTCGCTTAATGCTTCATACAGATCAAATCCGGCAACTGATCTTGCGGAACCTGCTGCATGACCATTCGAATTGGTCAAAACTATGGTTGGACGATAATATTTTTCTGTTAAGCGCGATGCCACTATCCCAATAACGCCTTTATGCCAGTCATGCTTATAAACGACGGTTGTTTTTCTTCCTGTTAAAACCGGATCAGCATCGATCATGGCCAGGGCCTGTTCTGTGATATGGCTGTCGTGTTCTTTACGTTCTGTATTTTTGAGATTAATGATCTGTCCTTTTTCAAAAGCAAAAGCATCATTATCTGCGATCAATAGATTTACTGCATGTTTTGCGTCGTCAATTCTTCCCGCTGCGTTGATGCGGGGTCCGATGGTAAACACAACATCCGTTATCGTCAGGTTTTCTTTTCTTCCCGAAATATTCATCAGGGCAGTTAAGCCCTTGCAGGGCTTAGTATTCAATTTATGAAGCCCGCACCAGGCCAGCACCCTGTTTTCCCCTGTAATAGGTACGATGTCTGATGCGATACTGACAGCAACAAGATCGAGATAGCAGGCAATATCTTCAAAAGGAATATGATTTTTCTTTGCGTAGGCCTGGATTAATTTAAAACCAACACCGCATCCCGAAAGCTCATCGTAAGGATAATTACAATCTGCACGTTTGGGATCAAGTACAGCATAAGCTGCGGGTAATTCAACTCCGGGGAGGTGATGGTCGCAGATGATAAAATCTATATTCTTAGAATTGGAATAGGCGATTTTATCCAGCGATTTTATCCCGCAATCCAAAGCAATGATCAGGGAGTACCCATTTTCTGAGGCATAGTCTATGCCTTGTGAAGATATCCCATAGCCTTCGAGATAGCGGTCGGGGATATAGAAATCAATCTTTGAATGGATTTTTTTGAGAAAGCTATAAAGCAATGCAACAGATGTGGTGCCATCGACATCATAATCACCATAAATAAGAATACGTTCCTGAAGTTCCAGGGCCCGTTCAATACGGGAAACTGCACGGTCCATATCCTTCATCAGGAAAGGGTCATGCAGCTGATTCAGATCGGGCCTGAAGAAATTACGGGCCTCATCATAATTATTTATACCTCTTTTAACAAGCAGGCTTGCTAAAATCTCATCGATTTTAAGGGATTGCTGTAATTCTGCGATGATAGCAGCGTTTCCAGGCTCCCGTTCCACCCACCTTTTTTGCATATCTTTACCCAAGTAAAGCGTAAAAATAGAATATAACCTTATAATATACAAAGAACAATTGAAAGCGTTAGCCTTATACGAGGGATCGTATTCTGTAGATAGCTCAAAGAAATTTATTCCCTTTGATCCCGCTATTCATCAATTCAAAGACCGTCCTGCATCCTTATTTATTTATGTCCAGCCTTTCCTGGTTAAAACAAAAAATGACCTCATCATTCTGGATACAGGGTTGGGCTTCCAAAACGACCGCGGAGAGCTTCTGATCCATGAAAATATTCGTATGGCTGGTTATGATCCTGATGATGTTAGCCTTGTTTTAATGTCACATTTACATTTTGACCATTCGGGTGGAATGATCGACACAAATGATGGTCAGGTATCTCTGAGTTTCCCAAATGCAGAATATGTAATACAAAGAGGAGAATGGGAAGCTGCATACAGCAAGCCATCCAAATCATACAAAACTGAGATTTTTGACTTCCTGCAGCGTAGCGGAAGTGTTCATTTTGTTGAGGGCAGCGGAAAATTTAACAATGAGATCTCTTATGAACTAACAGGAGGGCACTGCGAGAATCATCAGGTTTTA
>CAYHRC010000129.1:0-7627 GCA_964358565.1 uncultured Sphingobacterium sp.
ATGAAGAGTTTATTGCCTTAGCAAAAAAACATAAGATTCCAACTATAATAGATATAGCTGCGGATATTCCACCGGTTGAAAACCTTTGGAAATATAATGACCTGGGTTTTGATCTGGTATGTATTTCAGGTGGAAAAGGTATTCGTGGTCCTCAAAGTGCCGGAATGCTTATGGGACGTAAAGATTTGATCGCTGCAGCACGTTTAAGTGCTCCGCCAAGTGGTGGTAACATTGGCCGGGGAATGAAAGTGAATAAGGAAGAAATTCTTGGAATGTATGTAGCTCTTGATAAATATGTTAAGCAGGATCATGCTGCAGAGTGGAAAATGTGGGAAGATAGAGTGGCAGTTATTGTAAATGCAGCAAAGAAAGTCAACGGAGTTACAACAGCTGTAAGTGTTCCGCCTATAGCTAATCACACACCTAAGATCACTATTTCCTGGGATCCTGCTAAGTTAAAGATCACTCCTAATGAGTTGCGTAAGAATCTTCAGAATGGAAGTCCTTCGATAGAAGTTATGGTTGAAGAACATGCTATCTTTCTTACTGTTTTCATGTTGCAAAATGGAGAAGATAAGATTGTAGCCAAACGTGTTCAGGAAGAACTTGCCAAAGCAGCTCTAAGTTAAGCTTACAACAACCTAAACCTTAATAGAATTGATCCCTCCCAAAGAAGGGTCAATTCTATTAATTAAAAATAGAATTTCCAATTTTATGAGAAGACTACCCCTAATACTTCTTACAGGATTTATCCTGCTCACAGCTTTTGTTCAGGCTCAGACTAAAACCTATAGCATCCTCATTAAAGGCGGGCATGTTATTGATGCTAAAAATAAGATCAACGAAGTGATGGATGTTGCAATCCAAAACGATAAAATTGTCGCCGTTGCTAAAAATATTGATCCTGCACTTGCTAGCCAGGTTGTTAATGCCACTGGAATGTACGTTACACCGGGCCTTATTGATCTGCATGCGCATGTTTTTGCAGGTACAGAACCAAACCATGACTATAGTAATGGTACCAGTGCCCTGGCTCCTGATGGATATACATTTCGTGCCGGAGTTACAACTGTTGTTGATTGCGGAGGGGCCGGTTGGATGTCCTTTCCTAAGTTTAAGAAAAATATTATCGAAACCTCAAAAACCCGCGTTTTATCTTTCCTGAATATTGCAGGCGAAGGAATGAGGGGCGGAGAATATGAACAGGATATTAACCTTATGGATCCTAAAAAGGCAGCTGAAACTGCTTTGGCTAATAAGGATTATATTGTAGGCTTTAAACTTGCTCACTTCGAGGCGGAAAGCTGGGTTCCGGTTGAACGTGTTGTCGAAGCAGGAAATTTGGCTAACATGCCGGTTATTATCGACTTTGGTGGCAGCAGTGAGCATGCTCCATTATCTATAGAGAAACTGTTTACGCAATATCTACGCCCGGGTGATATTTTCACCCATGTTTATACCGAGTTACCAAGAAGAGATCCGGTGGTCGATCTTAAAACCAGGAAACTCAGACCTTTTGCTCTTCCTGCCCAAAGAAAAGGGATCATTTTTGATGTTGGTTTCGGGGGTGGAAGTTTTAACTTCAATCAGGCAATACCAGCTATTAAAGCAGGATTCCTTCCAAATACTATGGGTACTGATCTTCATACCGGCAGTATGAATGGGGCTATGAAAGATCAGCTTAACGTATTATCAATTTTTCTTGCTATGGGCATGGATATTCCATCCGTTATTTCCCGCAGTACCTGGGCGCCAGCACAGGCAATCAAGCGTGAAGAATTAGGAAATCTTTCCGTCGGATCAGTTGCTGATGTCGCTGTTCTTGGAGTACGCAACGGTAATTTTGGCTTCCGTGATATCGCTGGTAACAGACAGCAGGGAAAGCAAAAACTGGAATGCGAGATGACCATCAGGGCTGGAAAAATAGTATATGACCTGAATGCTATTGCCAGCGCTCCTATAGCTTCACGCTAGTTCTCTTGCTGTACTCAATATATTGAAGGGAAACTACGGCTATTGGGACCGCAGAGGATATAAGCTTGCAGGAAAAGAGAAATTCGATTGTGAAATGACCATCAGAAATGGCCGGATCGTCTATGATCTGAATGGAATTGCTGATCCGATTGTACTTAATCCAAATAAGGTAAACAGATTTAAATACTTGAAAAAGTTTTAAGAAAAATGAGAAAGATCTCAACACTATTTATAACCACAATTTTCTTGTTCTCGCTTACTCTTCAGGCACAGACTGCCGCACCCTTATACAGTATAATTATTAAGGGCGGACGTGTGATCGATGCGAAGAACAAGATCAATGAAGTAATGGATGTTGCCATTCAGGATGGGAAAATAGCCAAAGTAGCGAAGAATATTGACGCAGCTCTGGGATCACAGATTGTAAATGCGAATGGAATGTATGTTAGCCCTGGCTTGATTGATATGCACACCCATTTGTTTTGGGGTACAGAGCCTGATCATTACCTGAGTAATGGTCTGGTAGGTGTGACGCCTGATGGATTTAGTTTTCGTACGGGAGTTACTACCATGATAGATGCCGGTGGAGCAGGATGGAAATCTTTTGATCTTTTTAAAAAGAATGTAATTGACAAATCACAGACCCGTATCATGTCTTTCCTTAACATAGTTGGTGAAGGAATGCGTGGAGGGAATTATGAACAGGATATCAGAGATCTGGAAGCGAAGATGGCGGCAAAAACAGCTCTGGAAAAAAAAGATCATGTAGTCGGATTTAAACTTGCCCATTTTACAAATGCAGATTGGATACCGGTTCAAAGAGTCGTTGAGGCAGGCAAATTAGCCAACATGCCCGTGATAATAGATTTTGGTGGTGGAAATTTACCGATAGAAGAGCTGTTCTTTAAATATTTACGTCCCGGCGATATATTTACCCATGTTTTTACCGAACTGTCCCGCAGAGATCCTATTGTTGATCTGAAAACCAGGCAGTTAAAACCATTCGTTATTCCTGCTCAAAAACGCGGAATCTTGTTTGATGTTGGTTTCGGTGGTGGAAGTTTTAACTTCAACCAGGCAATACCCGCAATAAAAGCAGGCTTCTATCCGGATTTGATGGGTACTGACCTTCATACAGGAAGTATGAATGGAGCAATGAAAGACCAGCTCAATGTAATGTCAATTCACATGTCTATGGGTATGGATATCCCATCGGTAATTGCCCGCAGTACGTGGGAGCCGGCTAAAGCGATCAAACATGAAGAACTTGGTAATCTTTCTGAAGGTGCTATCGCGGATGTTGCTGTAATAAGTGTGCGTGAAGGCAAATTTGGCTTTAAAGATATATCAAACAACAGACAGGATGGTACGCAGAAGTTGGAGTGTGAGCTGACAATTAAGGGTGGAAAGATTGTATATGATCTGAATGCTATTGCTACAACATTACGGAGGGCGCGATAAATTCTTATTTTAGTTTAATTCTTAACTTAATGCTTTAATTAAATTTTCTGCACATTAAATAAAAGAAATTGAGAAAAACACCCGGATTCATCCCCTCACTGCTAATAATTGCAGCGGGCTTTGGCATTTTCCTGCCCGGCTGCGGCACAAATCTAAAATCTGCGTCAGCTGTTTCTGCTGATAGAGTCTCACCGGCAATTTTTTTGACAGGTTCTCCAGCAGATCCACGCATTACTGACAGGAAGTTTGAACAGGTTCCTGCTGTTGCCGCCACTTCAGATGGGAAAGTCATTTATGTAGCCTGGTACTCGGGCGGTCCGGCACCCGGCCCGGGCAATTATGTAACCGTGTCGGCAAGTCTTGACCAGGGAAAAACCTGGCTGAACGACCAGCTTGTTGTTCTACCTAAAGAGCAGTCTGTTCGTTTTTTTGACCCTGGATTATGGAGGGATAAAGATGGCAAAGTTCATTTATTCTATGGCAGCTCAAAAGATAGTATGATGTTTGACGGCTTTGGAGGCGTTAATACTGTTGAAATAAGTTGGAATGGCTCTAAACTCACTCATAAGCAGCCGCAACGGATCGCTGATGGAGTGATGAGTAATAAACCCATCAACCTGACATCGAAAGGCCTTTCACTGATTCCTCTGTACATTGATACACCTCCTGTAAATACCAAAACCGGTGTTAGCTTTCCTGCTAATGGTTCATTCATACTTTCGTATGATTATTCAAAAAAGAATTCCATAGATGTAAGTCCGTATTCTTCTATTAAGGTTCCTGATGACATACGCATCCATGATGAACCACAGGTAGTAGAACTATCTGCTAAAGGGGAATTTATGGCCATGGTAAGAACCACAAAAGGCATTTATTTCTCACGAAGCAGCGACTATGGCAAAACCTGGAGTCCGGTTGAACCTTTCACAGCTGCGGGACCTACTACATCAAGCCGCTTTTATATAGGCAAACTTGCATCTGGAAATTTGCTGCTGGTAGCAAATAATAGTACAACACGTAATAATATGACCGCATTCTTATCCATGGACGGTGGAAGAACATGGCCTCATAAGCTTCTGCTGGACAGCCGGGAAAATGTTTCTTACCCTGATGCAGATCAAGCTTCAGACGGACAGATTCATGTGGTATTTGACAGGGACAGGACGGGTGCAAAGGATATTTTATATTTCAGATTTACTGAGGAGGCAATTGTTAATGGAAATTCTGAACTTGTATTTAAAACCAGGGTTAATAAGAATTGACAATTGACAGTGGACAATTGTCAATTATCAATGGTCAATTATTGGGATGCAGGTTTATAACCTTTAAAAAACAATTATACTCTGATGAAACCTCCATGTGCTGCATGCAGTACACAAACCAAAAATGAATAAAAATTAAAGCACATGGAAGCTTCATCACCATTGAAAACAAATTTATACTGATGAAAAATAATATTTTATGCTGTGACTGGGGAACCACATCATTTCGGCTAAGATTGGTTGATCAGCATAAATTTAAAGTACTCGCAGAAGTACAAATGGCTGAGGGAGTAGCTGGAACCTTTAGAGCATGGCAGGAACAAAATGAAACAGATCGTTTTGATTTTTATGCCCAAAAATTACAGGCCCTTATTGAGGACTTAGCTGCAAAGTATGGCCAGAATCTTAAAAATGTACCAATAATCGTATCGGGAATGGCCTCATCTTCCCTCGGTATGGAAGAAATTCCATATGCTCCCTTGCCCTTCGCCACAAATGGCAGCCTTGCATCGGTTAAAGTATATGAGAACTTTAATGGCAGTGGTAGTCCGCTTGTACTCGTCTCTGGAGTTAGGAGTCAAGAGGATGTGATGAGAGGAGAAGAAGCTCAGCTGATCGGCTTATTTGATTTACCTGAAACTTCCATCGCAAACGCCAGCGATGCCATTTTTGTATTCCCTGGTACCCACTCAAAGCATATTTTTGTTAAAAATGGCTTTATTGTCGACTTTCAAACTTTCATGACAGGCGAAGTTTTTAACATCTTGTCTGAACACAGTATATTGAAGGATTCGATTATCGCAGGTACCCTTCCGGGGATTGCTGAACCGCTTAACAGATATGCTTTTAAACATGGTGTTGAAGTTTCTGCTGCATCAAACTTACTGCATTCTATTTTTACGGTGCGAACCTGTCAACTATTTGAAAAGTTCAGCAAAGGCCAAAATTATTATTATCTGAGCGGAATGCTTATAGGCACAGAACTCAGACAGCTTTTAAGCAAAAATACCAGCGAATTAATAATCTGCAGCGGAAAGAACTTATATGAGCATTACAAGCTTGCTGCAGAGACACTTGGCTTAAATGACAATGTTAAATATATCCAGCCTGAACTTATTGACAAGGCTACCATTGCCGGACAAATACAAATCTTTAAAGCACTAAATCTATTTTCATATGAGTAAAAATGATTTTTTCTGGCCTCAGTTTGCGAAGGTGCCTGTCATCGGTATAGTAAGGGGGCTGACATTTGATGAAATAGTGAAAATTCTTCCGGTGTATATCTCTGCCGGTCTCACTACCATCGAAATCACCATGAACACTGCTTCGGCAAAGGAGATCATTCGCTATGCTGTTGATAATTATGCGGGAAAGCTGAATATAGGCGCCGGCACCGTTTGTAATGAAAAAGATCTTAAGGAAGCCATCCAGGCAGGAGCGCAATTTATTGTGACGCCAATCTTAAATTCCAAAGTCATAAAAGAATGTGTTAAAACCGGAATTCCAATATTTCCGGGTGCGTTTACACCCACGGAGATCTACCAGGCATGGGAGCAGGGTGCATCAATGGTTAAAGTATATCCTGCAACTTCACTCGGCCCGGATTATATCAAAGACGTGAAAGCTCCTCTCAATCAAATTAAATTACTGCCAACCGGGGGGGTTGCACTGGAAAATATGTCTGCCTTTATGAAAGCAGGGGCTGACGGACTCGGCATCGGCGGACAGCTTTTCAATAAGGAACTTATTAAAAGCCAAAACTGGGATGCTTTGGAAACTCATTTCAATAAATTTTCATCATACTTTACAGCTGACCAAATTAAATAGGATTAATAAGATATCATAAATGGCAAACATGAGGATTAAAAATTATCGCTGGATCATTGTAGGTTTATTGTTTTTGGGAACGGTAATTAATTATCTGGATCGTCAGATCATAGGTTTATTAAAACCAACACTCGAACTTGAATTTGACTGGTCTGAGACCGATTTTGGTAAGATCATGTCTGCCTTTTCCTTTGCTTACGC
Organism: uncultured Sphingobacterium sp.; assembly: GCA_964358565.1. GTDB lineage: Bacteria > Bacteroidota > Bacteroidia > Sphingobacteriales > Sphingobacteriaceae > Daejeonella. The sequence goes on from CAYHRC010000129.1 coordinate 6,726, forward strand.
GATTGGTCTTTTGCTTTCCGGACGCTTTATTGATAAGGTTGGAACCAAGATCGGATACAGTGTTGCAGTTGTGGTTTGGAGCGTGGCAGGCATGTTTCATGCGGTGGCTCGCAGTGTCACAGGATTTGGGATAGCCCGCTTATCTCTGGGAATCGGAGAAGCATGTAATTTTCCTGCTGCCATGAAAGCGGTTGCCGAATGGTTTCCAAAAAGAGAAAGGGCATTGGCTACAGGGATCTTTAATTCCGGAACAGCCATTGGAGTGGTGGTGGCATTAATTCTTGTTCCCCTCATCATGCAAAACTACGGCTGGCAGGAAGTATTCTGGATAACAGGAGCAATGGGATTTGCATGGCTTATCTTGTGGCTGATTTTTTACGAGGTTCCGGCTAAACAAAAACGTTTGACATCTGAAGAACTCGCTTATATTGAAAGTGACAAGGATGATGCATCAGATGAGGTAAAGAGTACTAAAGCAATTTCATGGTATAAACTATTCACCTTTCCTCAAACCTGGGCATTTGTGACCGGAAAATTTTTAATTGACCCGATATTCTGGTTTTTCCTTTTTTGGCTGCCATCATATTTCTCATCCACTTTTAACCTCGACCTTAAAGTGATCAGCCCCGAGCTTATGATCATTTATGCGGCAACAACGATCGGAAGTATTGCCGGTGGGTATTTCTCATCCTGGCTTATAAACAAAGGCTGGCCTACACTAAAAGCGAGAAAAGGGGTACTCCTTTTATTCGCCATTCTTGAGCTGTTTATCATGATTGCAATTGCCCAGTTCGTGACAGACAAATGGGTGGCTGTAGGACTTATCAGCATGGCTGTTGCTGTTCACCAGGCCTGGGCTACAAATATTTCAGTCCTAACGGACTTTTGATCAATACTACATT
>CAYHRC010000130.1:0-3116 GCA_964358565.1 uncultured Sphingobacterium sp.
ACTTTAAAAAAATAAGCCAACTAAATCAAATCAATAACGAACAGTATTTGAGAAAAAGTTTGTGAGGGGAAGTATCAAAGAAAGAATGAAAGTCCGTAACAAAAAAGGGGTTATAGATTTCAATTTTATGATAACGGAAAAAATCAGAGGGTAAAGCAAAGTCAGTTTGGTGTTCTACTTTAAAAATATGTTGCGTTGCGTTATTGTCAGCGTGGATGTAAGTGTCATACTTGTCACCCCAGGTATTTTTGATGGTGTCTGTATTTACTTCAAATGCCGATTGCAAATAGCAAAGCGAAACAATAAAAAGAAGTAAATATTTGAACTTGGCTGTCATTTGATTGCAGATATAGTCAAATCGATTATGGTCTTTTTGCGAAGCGATAGCCAAACGTCTTTGCCAAAAACTGTCCTGTCTTCTGTTTGTCCCGAAAGTTGATTGTTGCACGATCGTCCTAATTCTGGTGTATAATGATGGTTTTTATCATCCTTTATTAAATATGCTGTTTAAAAAGTTCATTACCTATAACCGGTTAATATTCTTTCCGAAAGATTAATTGATTTAATAAACAAGCCCCAGGAAGTAAGTGCTTTAGGGTTCTGTCTCTCTTTAATAAACCAGTTCTCCTGTTTACTGAGCCAGTTCTTCTGTATACTCATGGCTCCTAAAATCAGAATTAACTGCAATACTTTTATACGAATGGGTTATCCGCCTGGTGTCTCCCGCTGGCGGGAGAATCAAAGAGGGTGGTTTTACTTTTAAAATGGAGTTCTTCAATACATATGTGAATAGTTAAACTACCCCCTACCGCCCGCGAGCGGAAGACAGCATGGCGCCTAAAATCCAGGATTAAATTCAAGTTTTGTATCTATAGATATGCACGCGCTTGCCTGCGACACGGCACAAAAAAAAGCAGGCTCTCCTTTCGGAACAGCCTGCTTTTTTTTGGGAAAGAAGATCTTACTTCTTATCGTCTTCTTTCACTTCCTCAAACTCAACGTCTGTAACATGGTCGCCGGCTTCCTCAGCAGCAGCATTTCCGCCCTGACCTCCCTGGCCAGCACCTGCTTCCTGGGTACCTTTGTACATCTCTTCAGATGCAACGTTCCATGCGCTCTGAAGTTCGGCCTGTACCGTATCGATGGCTGCAAAATCTTTAGCTGCATGAGCATCTTTTAATTTTTTCAAACCTTCTTCGATAGGAGCCTTTTTATCAGCAGATAACTTATCGCCATATTCTTTCAGCTGCTTCTCAGTTGAAAAGATCAGGGCATCTGCAGCATTAAGCTTTTCAACTTCTTCGCGTGCTTTTTGATCTGATTCAGCATTTGCCTCAGCTTCATCTTTCATCTTCTTGATCTCTTCTTCAGTTAAACCTGAAGAAGCTTCAATACGGATCTTTTGCTCTTTACCTGTAGCTTTATCCTTTGCCCCCACATGTAAGATACCATTGGCATCAATATCGAAAGTAACTTCAATTTGAGGGATGCCACGAGGTGAAGGCGGGATACCATCCAAATGGAAGCGGCCGATCGTCCTGTTCTGGTTCGCCATTGGACGCTCACCCTGCAAGATATGGATCTCTACGGATGGCTGGTTATCAGAAGCAGTTGAAAATACTTCAGATTTTTTAGATGGTATGGTAGTATTAGATTCAATAAGTTTGGTCATTACACCACCCATTGTTTCAATACCTAATGAAAGAGGGGTAACATCCAGTAATAATACATCTTTTACTTCTCCGGTAAGAACACCACCCTGAATAGCTGCACCAATGGCAACTACTTCATCCGGGTTTACACCTTTTGAAGGTTCTTTACCAAAGAATGCTTTAACAGCATCCTGGATAGCCGGGATACGTGTAGAACCACCTACCAATATGATCTCATCAATATCTGATATGCTTAAACCTGCGTTCTTCAGCGCTTTCTTACAAGGCTCAATGGTACGTTTGATCAGGCTATCTGCCAGTTGCTCAAATTTTGCACGGGTCAATGATTTTACCAGGTGCTTAGGCATACCGTCGCCTGCTGAGATGTACGGAAGGTTGATCTCGGTCTGAGCAGCACTTGATAACTCGATCTTTGCTTTTTCAGCAGCTTCTTTCAAACGCTGCAGAGCCATTGGATCTTTACGAAGATCTATACCTTCATCACTTTTGAATTCATCAGCCATCCAGTCAATGATCACTGCATCAAAGTCATCTCCTCCCAGGTGAGTATCACCATCGGTAGATTTTACTTCAAATACACCATCACCAAGTTCCAGAACAGAAACGTCATGTGTACCGCCACCGCAGTCGAACACAACAATTTTCATATCCTTATGAGCTTTATCTAATCCGTATGCCAGTGCAGCCGCTGTTGGCTCATTGATGATACGGGAAACTTTTAATCCTGCAATTTCACCCGCTTCCTTGGTAGCCTGACGCTGAGCATCATTAAAGTATGCCGGAACAGTAATAACTGCTTCCGTCACCTCATGACCTAAAAAGTCTTCAGCAGTTTTTTTCATTTTCTGCAATATCATTGCCGAAATTTCCTGCGGAGTGTATAAACGATCATCTATCTTAACACGGGGCGTGTTATTATCACCTTTAACAACTGAGTATGGAACCCGAGCCATCTCATTTGTAACTTCTCCAAAACCGTTACCCATAAATCGTTTGATCGATGAAATAGTCTTGGTAGGATTAGTGATTGCCTGGCGTTTTGCCGGATCACCCACCTTACGTTCCCCATTTTCAACAAATGCAACAATTGAAGGCGTGGTACGCTTACCTTCACTGTTTGGAATAACTACAGGCTCATTACCTTCCATTACTGCCACGCATGAATTTGTTGTTCCTAAGTCGATACCAATTATCTTTGCCATATATAGCCCTTCTTTAATTTGTGTTTAGTTTATTATATAAGCAATTATCAAGCGTTGTGCCAAAGCGTACTTCGCCTTGTATTGACAGTATTTTGACAAGCTGGTATTAAAATACAGGATTCGCAAAATGACAGGATGGCAGTAGGCAATTGACAAGGAGATAAGGGACAATTGATAATGGACAAGAGACAATTGATAATGACTCCAAATGACCAGGCCTGACGGGCTGTGGGTCTTAACG
>CAYHRC010000130.1:3126-7493 GCA_964358565.1 uncultured Sphingobacterium sp.
TCTTAACGCAAAAAACCCGCTCTTTCGAACGGGTTTTTTAAATATCAGGAGAGAATTACTATTCTTCTTTTTTCTCTTCAGAATCAGCAGCAGGTGTTTCTTCAGATGCTGTTTTTGCCTCTGCTTCATTCACTTCCGGGGCTTCAGCTACCGGAGCTTCAACTTCAGCACTTGCTTCAGGTGCAGCCGCTTTTACTTCTTCTTTTTCTGCCTTTGGAGCAGCTACTGCAGCCGGGGTTTCAGCAGTTTTCTTTGCTTTAGAACCACGACGGCGGGTTGTTTTCTTTTCTGCAGCTGCTTCACCTGAATTATAGATCTCGTTGTAATCAACCAGTTCTATTAAGGCCATTGAGGCATTGTCACCTAAACGGTTCCCCATCTTCAGGATACGGGTATAACCTCCCGGACGGTTAGCAACTTTTGCAGCAATATCACGGAAAAGCATTGATACAACTTCTTTATTCTGCAAGTAACTAAATACTGTACGTCTTGAATGGGTAGTATCATCTTTAGATTTGGTGATGATAGGCTCAACATATACACGCAGGGCTTTCGCCTTTGCCAGTGTTGTTGTAATACGCTTGTGTAGTATAAGCGAAGAAGCCATATTCGCCAGCATCGCTCTGCGATGACTGTCTGTACGACTTAAATGGTTTACTTTTTTACCGTGTCTCATTATTTGTTGGGTTTTGCACGTGCATACCGTCAATCAACCTTTCGGGATCGGGAATTATGCATTTCGCTTATTTATTCTTCGTCTAATTTAAATTTCGAAAGGTTCATTCCGAATGAAAGACCTTTAGATTTTACCAGATCCTGGATTTCAGTCAGTGACTTCTTACCAAAGTTTCTGAACTTCAGCATATCAGCAACATCATAAGATACAAGATCAGCCAATGAACGGATATCTGCTGCTTTTAAGCAATTCAGAGCACGAACAGAAAGATCAAGATCTACCAGTTCCATTTTAAGGATCTTACGCATATGTAAGATTTCCTCATCAACCTCTTTGGTTTCTTCTTTCGCCTGTGATTCAAGCATGATGTTCTCATCAGAGAATAACATGAAATGATGAATAAGAATCTTTGCAGCTTCTTTTAAAGCTTCTTCAGGATGAATAGAACCATCGGTAGTGATATCCAGAACTAATTTTTCGTAGTCAGTTTTCTGCTCTACACGGAAGTTCTCAATAGAGTATTTAACATTTTTGATCGGAGTATAGATCGAGTCAATTGCGATAACTCCTAAAACTGCATCAGCATTTTTATTTTCTTCTGCTGCAACATAACCTCTTCCTTTGTTAACTGTCAATTCGATCTCCAGGGTAACTGAAGATTCCATATTACAGAGAACCATATCAGAATTAAGAACAGTAAAGTTATTTGAAAATTTCGTGATGTCTCCGGCTTTGAACTGATCCTGACCATTAATGATCACAAAGATCTTTTCGTTATCGCCTGAGTCGCCTGTTTTATGGAAACGCACCTGCTTTAAGTTCAGGATGATCTCCGTTACGTCTTCTACTACACCTTTGATGGTAGAGAACTCATGAGATACACCAGAAAAGCGTACTGAAGTTATTGCAAAACCCTCCAGGGAAGATAATAGTATTCTCCGTAAAGCATTACCAATGGTAACACCGAAACCAGGCTCTAAAGGTCTGAACTCGAATGTTCCGTCGAAATCCGTAGATTTCTGCATGATAACTTTATCAGGTTTTTGAAATGCTAAGATTGCCATTTACTTATTTTGCTAATGAATGTTTATATAAAGGTAATATCGCTCCTGTACAAGACAGGAGCTTGCTATATTACTTAGAGTACAGCTCGACGATCAGGTTTTCCTTGATATTCTCAGGGATCTCATCACGGCTTGGGTAGTTCAGGAATTTCCCTGTTAAGGTATTTGCATCCCAGTCTAACCAGCTGAATTTATTAATTGTTCTTGCTGCAACCGAATGAGAAACCGTTTCAAGACTTTTTGAACGCTCACGCACTGCAATAACATCACCGGCACGCAAAGAATAGGAAGAAATGTTCACAATTTCGCCGTTAACAGTAATATGCTTATGGCCTACAAGCTGACGGGCAGCAGAGCGGGTTGGAGCAATTCCTAAACGGTAAACAGTATTATCTAAGCGAGCTTCCAAAAATTTCAGTAAGTTCTCTCCGGTAATTCCTTCTTTAGCAGATGCTTTGTGGAAAAGGTTCTCAAAATAGCGCTCTAATACGCCATAAGTGTATTTAACCTTTTGTTTTTCCATCAGCTGCACAGCAAATTCTGATTGCTTACCTCTTTTTCTGGAGGTACCGTGCATCCCGGGAGGATAATTTTTTCTTTCTAATGCCTTGTCAGGACCAAAAATAGGTTCTCTGAATCTACGGGCGATTTTGGACTTGGGTCCGGTGTATCTAGCCATGGTTTGGTGTTTTTAAAGTATCATGCAGCCTGTAGCTGCTGAATCTTAGCTTTAAAACTAATTGTTAATTGTATTTTTAAACTCTTCTTCTCTTTGGGGGACGGCAGCCATTGTGTGGCAGCGGTGTGATGTCCTGGATCGTAGTTACTTCGATACCTGAAGTCTGTAATGTACGTATAGCAGATTCACGACCAGAACCGGGACCTTTAACATACACCTGAACCTTACGCAGACCAAGATCATGAGCTACCTTAGCACAATCACCGGCAGCCTGACCGGCAGCATATGGTGTATTTTTCTTAGATCCTTTGAAACCCATTTTTCCGGCAGATGACCATGAAATGGTTTGACCCTGAAGATTAGTCAGAGTAATAATGATATTATTGAATGTAGCGTTTACGTGTGCTTCGCCAATTGGCTCTACAATTACAACACGCTTTTTGGTTACTTTTTTAGTTTTTGCCATTTTTTGAGATTTGAGATGTGAGACTTGAGATCTGAGATAAGATCCCGCTACTCATATCTATTTCTTTTTTATAATCATGAGTTCAGACAGGAATGCTCTCATATCTGATACCTGCCTGCGGTAGGCAGGTCTCATATCAATTATTATTATTTAGTTGCTTTTTTCTTGTTCGCTACAGTCTTACGTTTTCCTTTACGGGTACGGGAGTTGTTCTTGGTACGTTGTCCGCGAACAGGTAATCCCTTACGGTGACGTAAGCCACGGTAACAACCGATATCCATCAAACGCTTGATGTTCAATTGAACTTCGGAACGTAAAGCTCCTTCAACTTTGATTTCATCATTAATGAAACCACGAATTGCTGCTAACTGATCATCGGTCCAGTCTTGTACTTTAATATTTACATCAATACCAGAATCCTTAAGAATCCGCTGTGCGGTTGTCTTTCCGATACCGAAAATGTAAGTAAGTCCGATCTCTCCTCTTTTGTTTCTTGGTAAATCAATACCTGCTATCCTTGCCATATTTATGTTTAATGATTGAATGAACGAATGACTGATTGAGTTTGATAATCAATCCACATACATTCTTGTCAATATTTTATCCCTGACGTTGCTTGTACTTAGGGTTTTTCTTGTTGATCACATAAAGTACTCCTTTACGACGGACCACCTTACAATCAGCACTACGTTTTTTGATGGATGCTCTAACTTTCATCTTTATCTATTTTTTTTTATTTTTATGAAACCCGTCTGGCTGAACATCGTTCGGACAGGCTTGCATGATCTTGTATTCATGTATTATGAGCCTAAGCTCATGCAGGTTTCATCTGTATTCTTATTTATATCTGTATGTTATTCTGCCTTTACTCAGATCATATGGCGACATCTCTAATTTTACCTTATCTCCAGGTAAGATTTTGATGTAGTGCATCCTCATTTTACCCGAAATATGTGCAATTATTTCATGTCCGTTTTCTAACTCGACACGAAACATTGCATTAGACAATGCTTCCCTAATTATTCCGTCTTGTTCAATCGAAGCCTGTTTGGCCATATATTATATAATATTTCTCTTGTTTTTACTACTCCTTAACAGGCCAAGAGGAAAAGTTTTTTTATATTATCTTTAAAAACAACACCTTATACTCAGCTTCTTCATCTATTAGCCCCATCGGAACAGGGATGCAAAATTAATTAAAAAAATTTAATATTTAACCTTTTTGTTTTAAAACTTCCTCAATGTATTCAAATGTAGATAAGATGTCTGCTTTACCCTTTTTAATAGCTACTGTATGTTCAAAATGAGCCGATGGTTTTTTATCTGCTGTACTAACTGTCCAGCCATCATCCCAGAACTTTACTGCAGCACGTCCGGCATTGATCATGGGTTCAATGGCTATCACCATTCCCTCCTCAAGTTTTATGCCGGATCCGCGTTTTCCGTAATTTGGGACTTCCGGTTTTTCGTGAAGTTTTACTC
>CAYHRC010000131.1:0-7458 GCA_964358565.1 uncultured Sphingobacterium sp.
GTGCAGGAATAAGGCCAAGGCCAGTTCCTTTTGGTAGCGTGAATGTTTCAAGTGTCTGGTTATTAGAATTATACACAGTGAGCTGTGTGTTTCCATTTCCTCCGGCTACTGTTGGAGTTTGTGTCTGCGATGGATCAGTTGGCCTTACATTGTTTGACAAGCCGATCTTGGTAACGTCAAAGATTTCATCCTCTGGAGGAACAACAGCTCCTGTCAGGCCAAGCCGAAAATCAAAGCGAAGCAAATTTTTTGAATGGGCCGAATTGTTCCAGCCGGAATTGAGGCCAACGCCGATACCTTTGAAAAGTGGCTTCAGATATGCCTGTGCTAAGCGGGTAGCATCATCGGGTCCTGCCTTTATTAAACCTGAGACATCGCTTTGCGAAAAAGCAGGAGCTGCAGCTAACAGGAATAAACAAAGGATGCTGAAACGGGTAAAATGGAATAATTTCATAATAGCTGTTTTAGTAATTTAATGATAAAGTTAAATCTTTTTCGTGACCTATAGATATACGTTGTTTAAGCGAGTTCCTGTTGAAGCCTTTCCCTTACCTTAAAACAACTCCGAATTAACAGGTTTGTTTATATGGATATAATGGGATCAAAGTTTATTTTTGCAGCATGATAGAGGAAAACGATGTACAGGATATGGAAGAGCAGGATCTGTATGAACATCTGCGGATCGTTGTTGACAAAGGCCAGAGCCTGTTACGCCTCGATAAATTTCTGATCATTCGTACGGAGAATACTTCAAGAAACCGGATCCAGAATGCCATTGAGGCAGGAAATGTGCTGGTCAATGGCAAGGTGGTAAAGGCAAGTTATAAGGTCAAGCCCCTTGATGTTATCTCCATGGTATTGCCTCATCCGCCGCGTGATACTGAAGTTTACCCGGAAGATATTCCCATTGATATAGTCTATGAGGATGATGATGTGATCCTCGTTAATAAAGCAGCAGGGATGGTTGTTCATCCAGGTTTTAATAATTATACTGGTACCCTCGTCAATGCATTGGTTTTCCATGAACAACAATTACCGCAATTACCCGGAAACGATGGAAGGCCAGGATTGGTTCACCGGATCGATAAGGATACATCGGGCCTTTTGCTGGTGAGTAAAAATGAATGGGCAATAACCTTTTTGGCTAAACAATTTTTTGATCACACCATTGCCCGGAAATATCTTGCTCTGGTTTGGGGAGATTTAAAAGAAGACGGAACAGTCACCGGTTATATTGGGCGCAGTATGAAAGACAGGAAGATCATGGCTGTATATGATGATGAGAGTAAAGGAAAGTGGTCGGTTACCCATTACAAAGTTTTGGAGCGCTTTAATTATGTTACCCTGATTGAATGCCAGTTGGAAACAGGCCGGACCCACCAGATACGGGCTCATATGAAGCATATTGGTCATCCATTATTTAATGACAGCACCTATGGGGGCGACCGCATCCTCAAGGGTACAGTGTTTAACAAATACAGGCAGTTTGTTGAAAATTGTTTCCAGATTATGCCCCGGCAGGCATTGCATGCAAAATCATTAGGTTTTATCCATCCCACAACGCGTAAGTTTATTCATTTCGAGACTGATCTTCCTGCGGATTTCAGTTCCGTTCTTGAGAAATGGCGTAATTATATTAAGGAATGATCCATGAGTAAACAGTTCATTAATTTTAACGGGAATATTGTTCCTGCCGAACAACAGGTACTGACCATAGCTAACCGTGGCTTCAGATATGGCGACGGACTTTTTGAATCAATGCGATGGATGAAAGGTGAATTGAAATTTGCTGAACTGCATGCAGATCGCATTCGTAAAGGGATGAAATTGTTAAAACTGGCTTCCTGGTCGCAGTTTGACGCCTGGTTCATCCGTGAAAGGGTTGAAGAGCTTGTACGCAGAAATAAAACCGGTCCGGATGCCAGGATCAGACTGACTGTCTTTAGGGATTCCGATGGCCTGTACAGTCCCTCGAACAATAAAATGGCTTTTGCCCTGGAAGCGCAAAAATTAGAGGAAAGTAACTATTCGATCAACGATAAAGGGTTTATTATTGATGTCTATGACGAGATAGCTAAGCCCATTAACATTCTCTCAAATTTAAAGACCTGCAATTCACTGATCTATGTGCTTGCAGGTATATTTAAAAATCAAAATGCCCTTGATGAGGTACTGATCTTAAATCAAAATGGCTTCTTATGTGAATCTATGAGCAGCAATGTGTTTGTTGTCTATGACAGGAAGCTTTATACACCTGCGCTCAATGAGGGTTGTATTGCGGGAATAATGCGGCAGGTGGTTATGCGTCTGGCAAAAGAGAATGGCATTGAACTTGTTGAAGCACAGATAAATCCCAATATACTTAATGAAGCTGATGAGGTATTCCTTACCAATGCAAGCAGGGGCATTCAATGGGTTATGGGTTATAACGATAAAAGATACTTTAATGAGGTGTCAAGGTTTCTTAAAGAAAAACTGAGTAACCTTTAACCTTTTTAGTACGGCGCTTTCAGCAGATAAATCAAAGCCTGGTTCCTCTTAGGAATTCATCAATTTTTAACCGTTTCTTCCCTTCCAGCTGAACATCCAGAACGGATATATAACCATCCTTACAGGCAAATTTCAGGTATTTTTTATTATCTGTTAAGAATGCTCCCGGTGCTATTTCAGGCTGTTCTTTCTCCATCGCTGCTTCAAAGATCTTAAGCGACTTATCATTTAAAAAGCAGAATGCGGTAGGATAGGGGCTTAATCCACGGATGAGATTAAATACTTGTTTTACAGGCTGCTTCCAATCAACAAGGCAGTTTTCTTTGAATATTTTCGGGGCTGTTTTTAGCTCTTTATCAGCGTGGTCATCGATCAAAGCTTCCTGGTTTTGCTTCTGGTATTCTCCTGTTTCAATTGCTTTAACGGTTTTTACCAGCAGTTGAGCACCTGTGTTCATGAGTTTATCATGCAGGTCGCCAGCCGTGTCTTTATCTCCGATAGGAACCCTTTCTGAAAACAGGATATCACCGGTATCAATTTCCTGTTGCAAAAGAAATGTGCTCACACCGCTTTCTTTTTCCCCATTGATAATGGCCCAGTTAATGGGCGCAGCACCACGGTACTGTGGTAGAAGAGAGGCATGTAAGTTTATTGTTCCCATGGGTGGCATGTTCCAAACCTGTTCGGGTAACATCCTGAAAGCCACAACCACCTGCAGGTCAGCCCCGAGGGCACGCAGTTCATTCAAAAAATCAGGATCCTTTAATTTAATGGGTTGAAGGATTTTTAATCCTTTTTCAGAAGCATATTTTTTTACTGCTGATTCATTTATCTTCTGTCCGCGGCCTGCTGGTTTATCAGGTGCAGTAATAACCCCCGCAATATCAAAACCGGCATCCAGCAGAGCCTTTAAAGAAGCCACCGCAAAGTCGGGTGTGCCCATGAATACGATTTTCATAAAACAGATATTGATATTAGATGTGAGTTTATGAATTACGAATTAATGCGAAATACGAATTAGCTTTGAAACTCGAATTTAAACTTATAATGTACAACCTGTTACTCGTAAATCAGGTACTTCTTACGCATGATTTTGTATTGCGAAAGTCCGGGTTCCCAGCTCTGGCGGATATCTTCCTCGGATTTTCCGTCTATGATCTGCTGCTTAAGCGTGCTGGTACCGGCAAGTTTATCAAAGTTTCCCATTTGGTTACTTTGCTTAAAATCGAAGAACTTTTCTTTATACGGATAGGCATTATATAGTTCGATTAACCAGCTCAGGTTGATCTTTCCGGTCTTTCTGATCTTATTTGTATTATACCCGCGCAGATCAATGCCGTAACATACTTTATCCTGATGTAATGGTGTTTCACTCATTCCCTTTATGCTTTTAGGCGTAAATGAAAATTTATATTTTCCTTTCAGATCAGGGTTTCCTAAGATTGTAAACGGGAAATATGTACCGCGTCCCTGACTGATAATTGTTCCTTCGAATAAGCATAATGATGGATAAAGTAAAATAGATTGCTGGGTATTTAAATTGGGAGATGGCTTCACTGGCAACACATAGGGTGTTGAATGCATGTAATTGGTAACTTTAATTACTTTTATTTTACACTGAACCTGGTTGGCAAGCCAGCCTTCGCCATTCAGCATCCGGGCGTATTCCGCAACTGTAAGTCCGTGAACTATGGGCAAGGGATTTACACCAACGCCTGATTTTAATTTCGGATCGAGTATAGGTCCGTCAACATAAAATCCGTTAGGATTGGGGCGATCCAGGATCAATAATTCCTTGTTGTTCTCAGCACATGCTTCCATAACATATTGCAGGGTATTGATATAGGTATAAAAGCGTACACCTACATCCTGGATATCAAAGATCATCAGATCAACATCTGCAAGGTCTTCTGCACTTGGCTTATGATGCTTACCATACAGAGAAATAGCAGGAATGCCTGTTTTTGCATCAAAACTATCATCAACCTTTATTCCGGCGCTGGCATCGCCACGGAAACCATGCTCAGGACCAAAGATTTTAACTATGTTCACGCCAAGAGATTTTAAGCTGTCAACGCTCATAGTATTTCCTATGACCGATGTAGGGTTCACTACCATTCCTATCCTTTTTCCTTTCAGGTAGGAAAGATATTGATCGGTTTGATCGGCCCCGGTCTGTATTTTACCATGAGGCCGGTCTATATTGCTGACATCAACTTTCCTTGGATCAGGAACAGATCGTTTACCCTTTTGTATCTGTTGTCCGGAGGCGCTGCATGATAAGAAAATAAATGCTGCAAATATGAAATAACTTATACGTGACATACTTTTTATAATTAAAATAAAGGCCGGAGATTATCTGATGCGAATGGATTCAAACCCAATTGTTTAGAAACGAATTTAAAAATTGCATCTTTGCTAAGGTACAAAAAAAACCATTTCAGGCTTGAATCTTCCTCTCTTCATTGCAAAGCGCATAACGTTCAATTCCAAACGCACCTTTTCAAAACTAATTGTGCGCATTGCTATACTTGGAATTATGCTCGGGCTTGCGGTAATGATTCTTTCTGTGGCGATCGTTAAAGGTTTTAAATCTGAGATCAGGGAAAAAGTAAGGGGTTTTTCCGGAGATATACAGATCACCAAACTGGATCTGAACAGTTCATATGAAAACACACCTTTCACCATTCCCAAACCGGTTCTCAGCAAGATAACATCGCAGCCGGGAATTGCATATGCCCAGCCTTTCGCCACCAAACCCGGCATTATCAATACGAATGAGGAGGTTGAGGGTGTAGTAATGAAGGGGGTAGACAAAACGTATAACTGGAACTATTTCAAAAACATTCTTGTAGCAGGGAAGGTGATCGATTTCTCTGATAGCCTGAAATCGAAAAGACAGATATTAATATCAAAATACACAGCAGACCGCCTTAATTTAAAAGTCGGTGATGATTTTATGATGTATTTTATTGAGACTTCACTGCGCAAGCGCAAATTCGAAATTGTGGGCATCTATAATCTTGGTGTTGAGGAGGTCGATAAAACCTTTGTTATCGGAGATATCGACCTGGTCCGAAGCCTTAATAAATGGGAACCATCGCAGGTTGGCGGGTATGAATTAAGGGTTGACAATTTTGAAAATCTTAACGAAACAGCAAATATTGTGAATGATAATCTGGATCTTGAACTAAGATCTTATACCGTAAAGGAATATTACCCAACCATTTTTGAATGGCTGTCGTTGCTTGATGTGAATACGCAGGTAATTCTGGTTCTCATGATGGCGGTTGCGGTAATAAACATGATTTCTGCTTTACTGATCATGATTCTTGAGCGTACAAATATGATAGGCATCCTCAAGGCCCTGGGAAGCACGAACTGGAGCGTGAGAAAAATATTTTTATATAACGCCACTTACCTGATAGGGCTCGGTCTCTTATTGGGAAATATCTTAGGTATCAGTTTCGGATTATTCCAGTCGTCTACGCACTTTTTTACCCTCGACCAGGCATCATATTATATTAATTTTGTACCGGTTCAACTTGAATTTCAGGATATTTTATTGCTGAATGCAGGTACCCTTTTAATAAGTCTCATTGTACTGCTGATCCCTTCCATGCTGGTTACAAGAATATCCCCTTTAAAAGCTATCAGCTTTAAATAAGTTAGTCCTTTTGTACTATCAATACCGCCTTTTTCTTTGAGGTTCTATCTTTTCCCGGATAAGGTTTGACTTCCTGTAGGATCACCGTATAACTAATATTATTCAAATTTACACGGGCTGTATCTGATTCTTTAAATTGCTTTTCGCACTGGCCCAGGCACAGACTTGCTGTAGCCTCAGCATTGGCCCGCACTGAAAGTTTGAGGTTAACAGTGATCAAATGGTTGGTTGAATTCGGCACTTTGAACGCCGTTAATCGAATCTTTCTGACATGAGGAATTAGACAGGAACAGAATACCACACATTAGGAGCAAGCCTTTATAAAAGTTCTTCATAGAATACCTAACAGGTTTACTGTATAAAAGTTCAGGTGCTAATTATTTCAGGTTCTTCGCCTCATTCCAGAAAATATCCATTTCCGCAAGGCTCATATCTTTAAGGCTTTTGCCGAGTTCTTTTGCCTTGCTTTCAAGATATTGAAAACGTTTGATAAATTTTTTATTTGTTTTTTCGAGAGCATCTTCCGGATTTATATCGATGAACCTGGCGTAATTTATCAGGGAGAATAGCAGATCTCCGAATTCGCCTTCTGCTTTTTCCTTATCTATTGCCTTACCATCGGCTGCATTAAATTCATCCCTGAATTCGCGTAGTTCTTCTTCAACTTTTTCCCAGACCTGGGTTTTTTCTTCCCAGTCGAAACCTACACCCCGTGCCTTTTCCTGTATCCTGGAGGCTTTAACGAGCGCGGGGAGCGAAAGGGGCACCCCTTCCAGAACTGATTTATTACCCTCCTTTAATTTTAACTGCTCCCAATTACGTTTTACATCCTTTTCATCCTTAACCTTTACATCGCCATAAATATGGGGATGACGGTGAATCAGTTTATCACATATTCCATTCAATACATCAACAATTGTAAAATGATTGGTCTCGGAGGCGATGCGGGTATAAAACACAAGATGCAGCATAATATCTCCCAATTCCTTCTTTATCTCGTTCATATCCCCTTCCAGGATAGAATCGGACAATTCGTAGGTTTCTTCAATAGTAAGATGCCGCAGTGATTCCAGGGTTTGCTTCTTGTCCCAGGGGCATTGTTCCCGCAGCGTGTTCATAATAGTTAAAAGTCTGTCAAATGCGTCTGTTGGAGTGTTCGCGGAAGGGGGACTAATATTAGCTGGCATTCTATGAGATTAGGTATGCAAAAATAAGGTTTAAATTTATTTTATCGTTTGCCCGATTAACGTCTCGATAATTGACGTCTCGATAATTAACAGTCTCATTAAAATGGGAAATCA
>CAYHRC010000132.1:0-7447 GCA_964358565.1 uncultured Sphingobacterium sp.
GGATGATTTCCATATTTATTTAACAAACTTAGCGCATATGGCAGTAATGGTACACAGTAGGGGTAGAAGTTTTTTGCCTTTTAGTATATATCCACATATCGCCATCGATGCCTTTTACTATCTCTGTTCTTTTGAGTTTTTTGACATCAGCATAAGCAAGTCCTGTAAAACAGCTAAACAGGAAAATGTCTCTGACCTGGCTAATCCTGTTTGTTGCGAATACTTTGTCGGTAATTAGCTGCAATTCTTCCTGATTTAAAAATATCCGGTCAACTTGCTTGACCTTCGCTTTGTAATTAACAAAGGGATCTTTTGTAATCCATCCGCTGGCCAAACATATGCGAATAATCTTTTTAAAGTTCTTAATGTATTTAACGGCTGAGTTATTGGCACATTTTCTCTCTGTACGCAGGTAAAACTCATAGTTAGTTACGAAGTCATGATCAATTCTTTTAATGTCTATATCTGAGTTCTTATACTTCCACTCTAAAAAGGCTTTCGTGTGTTTCCATGAAGTTTGATAGCGCTCCAGTGTCCCGGCAGCATATTCATCCCCAACCAGAGCTTCTACCTTTCGATTATGTTCTGTAAATATCTCAAGAAGCATCCGGGGCTTCTCCACTTTACCCATAAATACACCTTTAATGCCTTCTGCTGTAATGTCAGCGTCTGCATTGTCTAAGAACCCGCAGGCATCATAAACTTTGGTTTGAAGGTTGTCCAGGTAAGCGTTAAATGATCTGACTTTTTCTCTTGTTCCCTTGGCCCGGCCTGCGCCAATGCTCCATTCAGATGGCTCGCATTCTCTGCTGGTAGTAACCTCCGCACGTTTCCCATCTACGGTTATGCGCATGTAAACCGGGATAGGGTCTTTTTGATAGTTTTTGGGCTTCTTTAAATAAAAGAGTAAGCTGAAATTAGTTTTCATAATGTTTTAACATTAAAAGTGAAACAACCCGAGTCCCGATTTTCGGGACGAGAGCTGCATCGCCATTAAAAACAATTAATTAAACGATGCAAATTTAGCTTTGCAGATACCAGAAAGTCAAGATGTTCAGTTATTGAATAGGCTGTATATCAATAACTGATGAGCGATTCGGTGAGTTGGAAGGAAGCTTAAAATCTACTCACCGAATCACTCACCTTTTCGGTGCGAAAAGGTGCATAAATTGGGGTTTCGACTAAAACACAAAAGCCTGCAATCATTTGATTTGCAGGCTTTTAGTTGATTTTGATATTGAAACTGGCGGAGAGAGAGGGATTCGAACCCTCGGTACCGTTGCCAGTACGACAGTTTAGCAAACTGTTCCTTTCGGCCACTCAGGCATCTCTCCTTTAATTTAAAACCCTCTTTTGAGGGACTGCAAATATAGTAAATCAGTCAGGCTGGCAAAAAATATTTTCATTTATCTATAACGTATTCAATACGAACATGATAAATACCCATGAGCATGGTTTTAAAGATGAGTTTGATCGTTTCGATATCCTTTAAAGTGATATTACTGTTGGTTAACTGATCCTGATTGAGTTTATAATCTATTATCCGGTCGACCAGATCACTAATGCTGAGAGCATCCGGTTCTTTTAAACTCCTTGAAGCTGCTTCAACAGAATCAGCCAGCATTAATACCGCGGTCTCCTTTGAAAATGGAATTGGTCCCGGATAACGGAAGATATTTTCATCAACAAATTTCTCAGGGAAGTTCTTCAAAAACGACTGGTAAAAGTAATCGACGCGTGTATTTCCATGATGGGTCCGGATAAAGTCAATCAGCATCTCAGGAATTTGATTTTTGATGGCAATTTCAACGCCCTTATTTACATGCTGAATAATGATCTGCGCACTTTGCTCATATGAGATCGTATCATGAGGATTGGCTCCCTTGTTTTGATTCTCTATAAAATACTGCGGGTTTACAATTTTCCCGATATCATGATATAAAGCACCCGCTCTGACCAGCAAAGCATTTCCGCCGATTTTAAAAATGGCAGCTTCCGCAAGATTGGCAACCTGCAGCGAATGCTGGAACGTGCCCGGGGCCTTATATGCCAGGTCGCGTAGAATTTTCGAATTGGTATTAGTGAGCTCCATCAGAGTTACATCTGAGGTTATGCCAAAACCCCGCTCAAAAGCATAGATCAGGGGATAGGCCAGCAAAGAAAGCAATACGCTGAAGATAAAAGGAATAAAATTAAGCCATTCAATATCGGTAAACGAACCATTCCTGATCAATGAAATACCTAAATATGCAATAAAATAGTTGAGGAGAATGAGCAGCGCCGATATAAGGAACTGTTCCCTTTTTATCAGATTTTTGATACTGAAAATGGCTACCATACCGGCTGAAATCTGCAGAAAAGCAAACTCGAAGCTATTCGGGACGAAAAAGCCTGCAATAAGTACAACAAGCAAGTGAATATTTAAGGCTAAGCGGGTATCAAATAATATTCTTATAATGATCGGAACAATACAGAAGGGGATATAGTATATACTGGGAATTTTAATGCGAATAGCCCATGAAAGGGCCACAAGCATCCCTGTTATCACCAGTAGTATAAGTGACAATTGCCTGTTATCATCATAAATATCCCGTCTGAAAAGATATAAGAAAATAATCAGTAAGGATATGATCAGGCCGGCAAGTAAGAATTGTCCAAAAAATACAAGATTGCGGTTTCCTACAACCCTGGCATCTTCTTCATAAGCTGCTTTAAGTGATTCAAGCTTCTGATATATCTCATCGTTTACCATGGTTCCACTGGCGACAATAAGCTCACCATTTTGTACCATACCTCTGGTTGTAGATATGCTGTTAAGAGCATTCTCTTCCAATTTGCCGGTTAGCTGCTCATCAAATATGTAATTCGGTTTCAGGTGGTTTCTAAGAAGTTTTAAAAGCCAGTCGCTGTTCGTGATTTCAGGCTTGTTTTTTAGTTGCTTCGCTGCATAGTCGAGGGCCGATTCAATTGTAAAAGCATCAATGGTACTTAGTTGCCTGGAAACATTGTTATTTAAGAGACTGAAATTATAATTTTGCCCGTTGCGCTGAAATTTCTTTACGGGATTTAAAAGTCCACGCCTATAAATTTCCCTGATCAAATTATTGGTTTCGAGCTTATACGTGTCTTTTTGCTGAGCAGGGATTCGGGAACTTTTCCATGTTATTTCAAACTCCGAATTTAATTCCTGGATAGAATTCTGAACCATTTCATCATTATTCTGATATACCGGCAAAACAGACTTCAGGATTTCTTCTCTATCCTTCTCAATCTCAGCATTTGTTTTTTTGATCGCAAAACTATAGGGTGAAACAAGGTCTTTCTGCATCCAGATTTTACCCTTTTCATATTCAAATCTGAAACGGGCTTGCTTAGGCAAAAACAAGGTTACAACGATCATGCACAAAGCCATCATTGCGAACTTTAGATTCGTATTGTATTTGCGAGCTAGAATAAAGTGTAATTGTTTTTTAAATCTTGCCAACTTACTCAGGTTTAGGTCAAATTTAATAATTTATGTGAGATACATACCTCCGGAACTTAATCCTATTTATTATAGCATGGCAGAAAAGGCGAACCGGCCACATATTTTTATAATTAAATCATTCCTTTAATTTGAGTATTTGCTATGTTTTTATACTTTTGTCGAATAAAGCGCGCCCATAGCTCAGCTGGATAGAGCAACGGTTTTCTAAACCGTAGGTCTTAGGTTCGAATCCTAATGGGCGTACCGATTTGAGCATCTCAGGCCACTTTCCTAAATCGGGGAGTGGCCTTTTTTCCTTCTAAGTGACGCCGCGGTGACGACAGAATTAAAGGTAGAACATTTTGGACCAAATCTATAATCGAGTATTCACCACTGATATGACCGTGGGTTCGAGCCCCGTCATCCATCCATTTTTGTGATTAAGAAGCTTCTTTTAGATCAGCTGGAGGGTTGTCTCCTTTAATCCCCCGTATCTGTGAGGTGTCTGCATACATTCGGCAGACCTAAGGTAGCACGCTAACTGAAATAAGTTTGATCAAAATGTATTGACAAATTCTTTATATATTCACAGGTAATGAGGAGTTTATTTCCTTTATATAATTCATCACATTTCAGATGAAGAGATTATGAATCGATTAATAAGTCTGCCGATATTATTTATTTCAATTTTCCTTTTATATTCTTCACTCAGGGGATTCGCCCAGCCAAAACCATTGATTGGCGTAGCAGGTATTCAGCATGAATCAAATTCTTTTAATGCCCAAAAAGCCGTCCTGAAAGATTTTAATTTCTTTCCGGGTGAAAGTACAGAAGCAAGATCAAAGAGATTTTTCGCAAATTCTAATTCAAAAACAACCAGTGCTGGATATATAGAAGGAAGTAATCGCTTCGGATTGGAACTCTATCCGGCTATTATTACTTCTGCACAACGAAAAGGTCCGGTGACAACCGAGGCGTTTGAAGCAATGATGCAGGAAATTATGTCCGTTTTTAAATCAGCTCCAAAGCTTCAGGGAATTTTATTAGATCTGCATGGTGCAATGATCGTTGAAAATTATCCCAGTGGTGATGAGGAAATTGTAAGAAGAGTGCGGCAAGCATTCGGACCAGATATGCCTATCATTGTTACACATGATTTTCATGCGAATATTACTCCGGGAATAATTGAAAATTCAAACGTTTTGTTAACTGCCAAAGAAAATCCGCATTTGGATGATTTTGAGCTTGGCATTAAGGCAGCTGAAATAATGTCCGGAATTATTAAAAATGGATTAAAACCTGTTCAAAGTCTTGTAAAACCACCTTTATTTTACAATATCGTATTTCAAAATACTTTTGCCAAACCTTTACTCCCTATTACAACAGAGAGTAAAATGTTGGAAAAACTTCCTAATATTCTGGCGGCTAGTGTTGCTGCAGGATACCAGTATGGTGATGTACCATGGATGGGCCCTTCAATAGTTGTTGTTACAAATAATGATAAGGAACTGGCAGATAGAGAAGCAAAACGACTTGGAGAGATGTTATGGGCAACAAGGCATGATATCATATTGAATCTTCCAAATCCCGCTGAAGCAGTCAGGCTCGCCATAGAAAATACCGGACGTCCAGTGGTTCTCATTGATTTGGGTGATAATATCGGTGGCGGGTCAACCGGTGATAGTTCATTTTTATTGGAAGAATTAATAAAACAAAAGGCACAAGGCTGGGCTATGGTGATATTTGATCCGGAAGCCTATAAAATAGCTGAGGAAGCTGGCGTAGGCAATTCATTTGATTTTTCAGTAGGAGGAAAGATTGATTCCATGCACGGTAAACCTGTAAAAATAAAGGGTCAGGTCAGATCATTAAATGTCGGAAAATATATTGAGAACGAGGTACGCCATCATGGTGCAAGATATTGGGATATGGGTCATACAGCAGTAATTCATGTTGAAGGCTCAACATTAGATGAACCTAACCTCCTTCTTCTGACCACTAAACCTGCAAGTCCAAATAGTGCCCATCATTTAATCTCTAACGGAGTATATGTAGAACGTCAAAAAATTCTGGTAGTTAAAGGAGCAATTGCTCCCAGAGCTGCGTTCGAGCCATTTGCTTCAAAGATAATTTCGGTTGATAGTCCAGGGGCTACGGCTATCAATCCATCATTGTTTCACTATAAAAATATCCGGAAAGGCTTATTTGGCATGGAACAAAAAAAATAATTATGTTCTTATTTATTTAAAAGGCGAATCAATTAATTAATTTGTAAAGTCATGATTAAAAATATCTTACTAAGAAGAATTATTGCTTTAATACCAATCTTTTTACTGCTTTCACAAGTTGGGTTTTCTCAGGTTAAACCATTGATCGGCGTCGCCGGCATCTCACATGAATCCAATACATTTAATATCCGTAAAACAAGTCTGGAAGATTTTGGGGTTACTATAGGAGAAAGTAATGTGGAAAGAGCCAAACGTTTTTTTGCGGGTGCTAATTCAAAAACAACAAGTGCCGGATATATAGAAGGAGCGAAACGTTTCGGACTGGAGCTTTATCCCACATTAATTACATCTGCTCAACCCAGAGGTCCGGTCACCGACAAGGCTTTTAATGAGATGATGAATGAAATAATCACTGGCTTAAAAGCGGCACCTAAACTTTCTGGTATCTTATTGAATTTGCATGGTGCAATGATCGTTGAAAGTTATCCCAGCGGTGATGAAGAAATTGTAAGGAGAGTTAGAGTAGCTTTTGGTCCTGCAATGCCAATTGTTGTGACGCATGATTTTCATGCGAATATCACTCCGAAAATGATTGAATTATGTAATGTGCTCATAACATTTAAGGAGAACCCTCATCTCGATACCTATGATCGCGGTATCCAGGCTGCAGATATTATGGCTAAAATAGTCAGCGGAAAGGTTAAACCGGTTCAAAGTATTGTTAAACCTCTTATGGTTTACAATATTGCATTTCAAAACACTTTTGCTGCACCCTTATTACCTATAACTACTGAAAGTAAAAATCTGGAGAAACAGCCCGGAATTCTTGCTGTCAGTGTCTCCGGAGGATATCAGTATGGCGACGTTCCTTCGATGGGGCCGTCTGTAGTAGTTGTAACAGATAATAATAAGGTTATGGCTGATAAGGAAGCTAAGAGACTTTCCGACATGTTATATGCTACCAGGGAAGAAACCAGAATCAATAACCCTAAACCTGCAGAAGCAGTAAAGATGGCCATTGAGCATGCAGGCCGTCCTGTTGTACTGATCGATATGGGAGATAATATTGGTGGCGGATCGACAGGAGACAGTTCATTTTTGCTGGAAGAATTGATCAAACAGGGTGCAAAGGGATGGGCTATGGTCATTGCTGATCCTGAAGCCTATAAAGTGGCTGAAAAAGCGGGAGTAGGTAACTCTTTCGATTTTGAGGTTGGGGGTAAGATGGATGCTCTGCATGGAAAGCCTGTCCATATTAAGGGAGAGGTTCGGTCTTTGAATGTTGGACGTTACCTGGAAACCGAGATACGTCATGGCGGAGGACGATACTGGAATATGGGGCATACCGCCGTGATACAAGTTGAAGGTTCAACTTTGGATGAGCCTAACTTGCTATTGCTGACCACCGTGCCTGCAAGTCCGAAC
Organism: uncultured Sphingobacterium sp.; assembly: GCA_964358565.1. Classification (GTDB taxonomy): domain Bacteria; phylum Bacteroidota; class Bacteroidia; order Sphingobacteriales; family Sphingobacteriaceae; genus Daejeonella. The sequence goes on from CAYHRC010000132.1 coordinate 7,120, forward strand.
AGTGCCCATATTTTTATCTCTAATGGTGTTTATGTAGAGCGTCAGAAGATCCTGGTAGTGAAAGGGGCGATAGCACCAAGAGCAGCTTATGAGCCTTTTGCGTCCATTTTAATTTCGGTGGATAGTCCCGGTGCTACTGCTATCAACCCAACCTGGTTTAAGTATTATAATATCCGTAAAGGTCTGTTTGGAATAGAGCGGTCTGAGAAGAAATAAAAATTCTATAAAATAATTTTTGAGGGTTTTGATCCTCCCGAATATTCTATTTTTTGTTTTCGGATTAAACTGTTTCTAATTTTTCCTCAGCAATTATATCTTCCGGACTCAG
>CAYHRC010000133.1:0-7414 GCA_964358565.1 uncultured Sphingobacterium sp.
GAAGCAGAAATGACCATCCGTGCAGGAAAAATTGTTTGGGACCTCAATGGTCTTGGAGCTAAAGAATTCACAAAATAAAGTTTTAGGGTGCTGAAATTTAATGAAAGACTTAAGTACGCTTCTACCCGAAGATGTATTACCTGCCGATCCTACTTTTAAGGGATATATGCTGCAATTTGAAGAATCAGAAGTTGAAAATAGTGCAGCCTCATTTATGGCTGAAGCCAATATTTTCCGCTCTATAGGCGTTGAGCCAGTGATCGATTGCCGTGGCGCAATACAAAATATGCTTGGTTCTCTTACCCGGCCTGCAGTCCGGACAGCTAATATTGAAGGATACTTTGATATATAAACTTTATTAAGTTAAATTTCGACTTTATATTAATACGTTATGTCATCAATAGCGGATCTTTCCGATTTTGAATTACTGGATCTGTTAAGATCAGGGGACAGAAATGCATTCTGTGAGATATATAACAGGTACTGGGAAAAAGTATTTACGGTTGCTGCCAACAAAATCAGGCAGTGTGAAGAAGCGGAAGAGATTGTCCAGGATATTTTTATTTCTCTCTGGCATCGCAGACACAGTATTGAAATTACCACAAGCCTGAATGCATACCTGGCAGTATCAGTAAAGTACCGGGTTATAAAGATATTAGCCAAGCGGCATCAGTACCATAAATATGCTGATTATAGTTTAAATTTTATTCCCAGTTCTTCTAACTCAACCGAAGAGTTGCTGGAGTTCGACGAATTAAAGTCGAGATTGGAAACACTGGTCTCCAATTTACCTGAGAAATGCCGCCTGGTTTATAAATTAAGCAGGGAGCAGGGATTATCACAAAAGCAAATTGCCCGGGAGTACGGAATATCTGAAAAAACCGTCGAGGCACATATCGGAAAAGCCCTGAAAGCTTTAAGAACAGGCTTGGGGCAATTGCTTCTATAATTATCACATCCCTTATTTAATAATTATTTTCAGTCAGACTAAGGGATTAGCCCGGCTTGTTGCACATATCAGGAAATACCCCATTTATGCAACCCTCAGGTTCAGAAGAACGATACCAGGAATTAGCCGGCAAATGGCTGAATAATACTATTACTCCAGAGGAAGGGGAAGAGTTTGCCCAATGGTATAATAGTGGACAGGATAATCAAATTGAACTTCCTGAAAATTTTGCCTGTGATGAGGATGAACTAAAGTCACGTATATATTCTAATATCCACAATAAAAGTTTCATAACTAAAAACCGGACAATAGGCTTCTCTGCAAAATGGTATGCAGCTGCAGCTGTAATTCTAGTAATATTATCAACAGGACTTTATTTTTATTCAGGCAATCAATCATTACATCAATTAGTTATAAGGCAGAAGGAATCTCAACCTTTAATGGCCGCGCCTATTCTCAAATCACATGCATCCGCAAAAGTCAACGATCTTCTTGTTAACAAAAGCGACATTGCTGCCGGAAATGATAAGGCAATACTTACCCTTGGTGATGGTACAAAAATTATCCTGGATGATGCAGTTAATGGCTTCGTAGCAAATCAGGGAGGCAACAGTATTCTTAAAACAGCTGACGGAGAATTGATATATTCTTTTTCGAAGCAAAGTGTAAATGTACCTTCTGAAAAAAACATAGAAAATTTTAATACTATTCAAACTCCGAAAGGCGGCAAGTTTCAGGTTAAATTGCCCGATGGAACTAAGATATGGTTAAATGCAGCGTCTTCATTGCGCTTCCCTGCATCCTTTACAGGAACAAAACGTGAGGTAGAATTGACCGGCGAGGCATACTTTGAAGTTGCACATGAGGAAAACAGGATATTTGAAGTACGCACCCGTGATCAAACCGTACAGGTTCTGGGCACCCATTTTAATATTAATGCTTACCTGGATGAGCCTTCAGTCAAAACCAGTTTGCTTGAGGGCAGCGTAAGGATCTCTGACCTTCGCACTAACAATTCACAGCTTCTTATACCTGGCGAGCAGGCGAAACTTACTGAAAAGATAGAAGTGGTCAGGATAAGGAATATTCAGGAAACAGTGGCCTGGAAAGATGGATATTTTCAATTTAATGATGCCAATTTCCAAACTGTTATGCGCCAGATAGAGCGCTGGTATGATGTTAAGGTAAGCTACGAAAATGAGCAGATACCCGATCTGCGGTTTGGCGGAGAGATAGAAAGAAGTTTAAGCCTGTTTCAGGTACTCAAGATACTGGAAAAAACAAAAGTCCGGTTTCGTTTAGAGGGAAGGGAGTTAATAGTTATGCAGTAACTCTACTAAAATCGCCTTGGAAAACAAACCAGAAGCGTTCGAGCGCTCCTGGTCAATGTTCGGCTTAAATAAAATTTGATTCACAAAGCTTATTAATAAACAAAACAAACAAATGTATGAATTCTCTTACTAAAAATGAGTCTTGTATAAACGGTGCTCGTTCAGCAACCTTTTATAAACCTGGTTTGCTTTACCATCCTTTAAGCAGTGCCAGGCAGTCTCTGAATAACAGATTGCTTTACAAACAAATAGGGCGGATTATGAAATTAACGTTCATTTTAATCACGGTTACTTTAATGAATGTCTATTCAAACGGATATTCCCAAAAAGTGACCCTTTCCGGCAAGCGTGTACCACTTGAAAATTTCTTTTCGACAATTAAAGAACAGACCGGCTATGTCTTCTTTTATGATGTGGCTTTGCTTAAAACGGCCAGGCCGGTTACACTTAAGGTTGTAGATGCCGAATTATCTGATGTATTGAAAATGCTTTTTAATAATCAGCCATTGGATTACAGCGTGGAAAATAAAACCATTGTGATTGGTGAGAAAGGTTTCTCATCAGGTCAGCTAAAATCCTTTACAGACCAGTTGCAGGATATCAGAGGTAAAGTTGTTGACTCCAAAGGACAAAGCTTGCCAGGTGTAAGTGTTAAGGTTAAAGGAACTACAACAGGAACAACCACTGATTTGAGCGGCAATTTTGCTTTGAATGTACCGGATAATGGCATCCTTGTATTTAGTTATGTTGGATTTGTTAGCCAGGAAGTTGCAGTAAATGGAAAGACAAGCATTAATATTACCCTACTTGAAAACGAACAAGCCTTAAGCGAAGTCGTGGTTACAGCTTTAGGTATTTCGCGTGAGGCTAAGTCATTAACTTATTCTGCTCAAAAGGTGAGTGGTGAAGAATTAACGAAGGCAACGGGTACAACTGTTATTAATGGGCTTCAGGGTAAAGTTGCAGGTTTAACCATTACGAGGGGTGGCTCAGGTGGAGTAGGTGCCGGTTCAACGGTTTTACTGCGTGGTAATCGCTCTATCACAGGCAGTAATGCCCCTCTGTACGTAACGGACGGTGTACCGGGTGGTATAGGAATGGAAGATGGCGACAATATTGAGAGTATAACTGTACTTAAAGGTGCAGCAGCAGCGGCATTATATGGTAGTTCAGGTCAAAATGGAGTGATACTTATTACCACTAAGAAAGGCAAAGCTGGAGCAACTTCTGTTCAGTTCAACGGAGGCCTCTTGTTCGATCAGGCTGATGTATTAAGTGAGTTTCAAAATGAATATGGACAGGGTGACGGAGGGATATATAATCCTACCTCTGAACACAGTTTCGGGCCGAAAATGACTGGTCAAAATGTGACGTTATGGAACGGAAGCACTGTTCCATTAACAGGGCAGAAGGGTCGTTTTAATGATTTTTTCAGGACGGGTACAACGCTTAATAATTCACTGAGTGTTTCTGGTGGCGGGGAAAAAATGCAGACGTATTTTTCTTATGGCAATATTAAAGCACAAGGTATTTTGGAGAATAATGACCTGACCAGGCATAATCTTACTTTAAGAATTTCCAATACTATTTCAAAGAAGCTTTCTTTTGATACGAAGCTTACCTATAATAATGAAAGTATAGATGACAACCCGCAGCAATATACCGGTATTTCGCTGTATCTCGCGCCGGTGTCAATTCCTTTGAGCGAAATGCAGAAATTTGAATATACTGACGCTAACGGGAATCCAAGACAGAGTTATTGGAAGCCCGGGTCCTCTATTCAAGGAAACCCTTATTTCTATATGAATAAAAATTTAGCTGGTAGTACTACAAACCGCTTAGTAGGCTTGTTTTCTGCTAAATACGATTTCAATAGCTGGATGTCTTTACAGGTACGTGGTAATGTAAATCAAACCTTTTTCCGTAATGACAACAAAACTTATAGTGATTCTTACTGGAGTTTGGTTGGCTCAAATTATAGCATGGGAGAGAATAGCAGTACTGGTTCAAATATGGATGCATTGTTAACCTTTAAACATGATTTAACCGAGAATTTCAATTTGTCAGGCCACTTTGGAGGATACGTGTCAGGTAGTACCAGCAGAGGTGTAACTAGTAATGCGAATGGTTTATTTAAGCAAGATTTCTTTTACATGAACAATGCGAGGGCCCCTCAGTTAACCAATACCTATTCTCAGAGCCCATCGATTCAATCTCTGTATTCTTCTTTAACGCTTGCGTATAAAGATTATTTGTATTTAGATGTAACCGGAAGAAATGACTGGTCTTCAGCGCTTCCTAAAGGCGACGAGTCTGTTTTTTACCCTTCGGTTGGGTTGACAGCTGTGATATCTGATATGATAGATCTGCCTTCCTGGGTATCTTATGGTAAGGCCAGGGTATCATCAGCAAATTCCGGCTTTGGAGGTAATGCTTATCTGGGCCAGGAATATTATTTAGTAAGTTCAGGTGGTGGAATAATTACTCCAACGATTAAGTCTCCGGGCAATTATAAACCGGAATTGACGACTTCTTTTGAAGCTGGTTTGGATTGGAGATTCTTTAGCAACAGGTTAGGCTTTGATGTGACCTATTATAAAACTAAAACCACTAATCAATTACTTTTGATAGGAGTGCCTACTGCAACGTTGTTTGATCAAAGATATATTAATGCTGGTTTGATCGAAAATGATGGAATCGAGATGATCTTAAGTGCAACTCCAATTAAGGCCGGAAAATTCTCATGGGATGCTATGTTGAATTATTCAAAGAATAACAACAAGGTGGTCAGAATTACAGATCAAATGACATCTGTTATTATTCAGGATGATGGTATGGCTACCAAAATGGTAGAAACAGGGAAGTCTTTTGGAACGATGTATGTCAAAGGATGGCAAAGAGATGCACAGGGACGAAAGTTAGTTGATAACCAGGGTCGTCCTTTATTAACTTCATCTAAGAATGTGTATGCCGGAAATACCAATCCTGATTTCATGGCGGGTCTAACCAACACATTCAATTATACTAACATTTCACTAGGTTTTCTGATAGACTATAGGAATGGGGGTACTATAATTTCAGGCAGACAACCACTAATCGATGCGGCTGGACATTCCGAGAGATCACTTTATGGCCGGGAGGGTGGAATAATTCTGGATGCTTATTTAAAAGATGGCAGCAAGAATACTAAAACAATTACATCACAACAGTATTTCAGTTCGATAGGTGATAGATACCCTACTGGGGAAGAGTATTCTTATTCCGGCACAAACATGCGGTTGAGAGAGGTGACATTGAATTATAAGGTCCCAGCGAAGCTATTAAACAAGAATAATTATATAAAAAGCGCCTCACTATCTTTAATAGGCAGAAACCTGTTCTTCTTTCAAAAATCAACTCCGTTCGATCCGGATATTTCAAGTGGCAGGGGTGGAACTGAAGGAGCATATGATGCAATGCCTTTCACCCGGTCTTATGGACTTAATCTGCAAGTAGGCTTTTAGTCTTGCAGATTGTAAATATTCATATATTTTATATAATCATAAAAAGAGACATGATAAATAATTATAGAAAATCATCTTTCAAATCAGGCATCTTACTGATGCTATTCTCTGCTTTTATATTAAGCGGATGTACTAAAGAATTTGAAGAAAGAAATACTGACCAAACAAAGCTTACGTCATTAAGCCCTTCAGATGTTAAAGGTTTGTTTACAAGCGCGCAATATGCTACTATGAATGTGGGTCCAGGGGTTGATTACCAACAGGCCCAAAATTTGTACGCTGATTTATATGCTCAATATTTTGCCATAACACAAACGGCATTTGCAACTGATAGGTTCAGTATAGTCCAGCAATGGTTAAGATATCAGTGGATGAGCACTTATGTGAGCTCTATGCCAGCAATAGCTACTATTATAAAAGAAACAAAAACTCCTGAAACTAAAGCTTTAAATGCCATAGCTCGTATTTGGAAAGTATTTGTTATACACCGTTCGACAGATTATTACGGGCCAATTCCATATTCAAAGATTGGCATTGATGATGTTTCTGTTCCATACGATTCTCAAAAGGATATATATTATGATTTCTTTAAGGAGCTGTCTGAGGCAACTGCAGACCTGAAGAGTAGTCTTGCTCAACCTGGTTATAGTGCTCAGGATGTCATCTACAATGGCAATAACGCTAAATGGCTGAAATTCGGAAATACACTGCGTTTACGTTTGGCATTGCGTATATCTAAAGTAGAACCTGCTAAAGCAAAGCAGGAAGCAGAAGCAGCTGTAGCTGATGGCGTCATGACCGATATCGGCGATGATGGATATTTACGGACAACGTCTGATCGCCCTCACGGGCTTGGCCGTATTACTGCATGGAATGAATTTAGAATGAGTACCGCAATGGAGAGTGTATTGAAAGGTTATAATGATCCGAGGTTAAGTACTTATTTTCAGCCTGCAAAGAAAGATAATCAATATCGTGGTATAAGGAACGGGATGACTCCAGCTGAACAAGTCTTACCTGAGAATGATTATAATAATGCCTCAAATGTTGCTGAACGCTTTACTCCTGTTGCCATGTCAACCGAACCGATGGCGGTAATCCGTTCCGGAGAGGCCTATTTGCTTCGTGCTGAAGGTGCGGTAAATGGCTGGAACATGGGTGGAACTGCTCAGGAACTTTATACCAAAGGGATTGAAATGTCTATGCGTACAAATGGCATAACAAATGCTACAATCATAAACGATTATATTAATAGTACAAATCTGCCGAGTGCGCCCGGCGGGTATTTTAATACACCCGCATTAAGTAATATCCCGGTTAAATTTTCTACAGATCTTGTTCAACAACGTGAGCAGATTGGGACTCAAAAATGGTTAGCCCTATTCCCTGATGGACATGAAGCATGGGCAGAGGTAAGAAGATCAGGATATCCGAAAAGATATAATGTGGTTCATTCTGACAATCCCGAAATACCAGAGACTAAGTTTATTCGTCGAATTCCGTTTCTGGAGTATGATAAAAGCAGAAATGGCCCTGCAGTTACCGAGGCTGTTAAATTGCTGGGGGGACCTGATAACGGAGCAACTCCACTTTGGTGGGATAAAAATTAATTTAGAAATTGATTAATTAGA
>CAYHRC010000134.1:0-5498 GCA_964358565.1 uncultured Sphingobacterium sp.
TAAATCTCATGATTTACTGAGTGAAATCTGTATGATGTTAACTTGCTTATTATCTTTGTCCTGCTTTAGAAAACGGATCAATTCCTGCTCTCTTTTATTGTTCATTTGTTCAGAAAAGTCTTTATCCCACAGATAATAACCCTCTCCTGTTTTAGTGCCGAGTTTGTTTTGTTGCACGAGTTTTTTCAGAAGAGGAAGGGATTGATCTGCCTTACTCAGGTCTTTAAAAAGATAGTCAGAAATTGCAGAAAAAACGTCAAGTCCTCCCATATCAGCAGACATGAAAGGCCCGGTTATGGGTAATCGTCGTCCGATGCTATATGTTACTGCTATATCAATGTCCTCCTTTGAAGCTATGCCTTCCTGCAATATGTGCTGTGCTTCCCTGAAAAGAGCAAATTGAAGCCGGTTGCCCACTAATCCGGGTACTTCTTTCTTTACTTCAATCGGTTTTTTGTTCATCAGCTTCAACAATTCAAAAGCACGTTGCAAAGTATGGTCGTTTGTCTTTTCACCCCTCAGCACTTCAACAAGGGGTATGAGATGTGCCGGGTTCCAGAAATGAGTAACTAAAATTCTTTGAGGCAATAATGTATCAGAGGCTATACATGTAGGACTTAAGCCGGAAGTATTACTGGCTAAGATGACCTCCTCTCCGCATAGCTTATCCAGAGATTGAAAGAGATCTTTTTTTAAATTTATGTCTTCCGGTATGCATTCTATAATAAATGTAGCTCCCCGGATGGTTTCATTAATGGATTGGCTGCCTGATATTCTTGCTTTTATATCCTGGATGTCGCCGGTATTTACCAGCCCATTTTTAAGCAAAACAGCTAATTTATTTTCAATCCCTGAAAAGCCTTTCTCCAAATCATTGGCATCCAGTCCATACATTTTAACCTGCATACCAGCCCAGGCAGCACTTAAAGCGATAGAATGTCCCATTGTTCCTGAACCGATGATTGCCAGTTTCTCCATGCTGTACCGGTCTGGTTTAAGAATTTTTGATTATTGAAACTGCAGGGTCCCAAAAAACTGGGGCAGATGAAAATTGGGTTTTGGATTATCCACAAAAGACCATGTTAAGTAATTCGGGTTGGAGGTTTGACTTCCGGTTTTATAAAAGTTAGCCTTCCAGATAACGCCCGGTGCCGGACGGCTGACATTCGAGTATTTGCTGAGAAGGGATAAAGGTATTCTGTATTCAATAGTCCATGTTACCGGCCCGGTAATCTCTGGATCTACCTTTGCTGGTAAGGAGTGCGCAATCTCTATTTCACTGATCTCATTAGCTTCAAGCTTTTTAAAACTCGTCCAGGGCTTCTCTACATAAAACATCAGAGGGGTTCCGCCAGCATTAATCTCCAGATTGAAATATTTTAGCGGTGAACCAGTATCAGGAGAAAAAAAGAATTCTACACAGGAATCGCCTGATACATTCCCGTTATATTCCTGAACTACACTGCGTACGAAACGGTCTTCTACACGAAAAATAACATATACATTATCCTTATCATACGCCATTTTTGCTTGTACCTGCGGCTGGAATGCAGAGATCTTTCCCATATATTTATCAATCTTTATCGATTTGATATTTTTCCACTGAGATTTATCCCAATTCGCATCGACCTTTAAAGCTTTCTTCAATCGGGAAACTTTATAGACTGCATCTTCCGCCTCTACTTTGTTTAAACTTACAGGGCTAATGATCTCCCTGCCTGTAAGAAAAGTCAGGGAGATCAGAAGAAAAGAACTTAGAAGGTTCATAGATTTTAAGGGTTTAAACTTTTCGGTTGCTGACGAACTCTTGTAACGTCAGCAGCGGAGATGCCACGGGCGTTGTTTTTAAAGTTCTGTCTTACGTAAGAAAGGATTAAGGCAAGCTCATCATCTTTAAGATAACTGTTTGCAGGCATCACTTCATTAAAACCAACACCATTTACAGTAATAGGTCCTGACAGACCATTGAGAACGGTACTAATGAGTTTTCTGGGATCACCCTTAACCCATTCTGAATTCTCAAGAGGAGGAAAACGCGTACCATCTCCTTTACCATTAGCCTGGTGGCAGGACGCACAATAAGTAGTGTACAATTTTCCACCGGCAAGTAATTTACCAGTGTTAACGTTATCTTTAATTATATCGGGTGTTTTAATATGCGGCTGTGTTTCTTTGCGGTTTTGCATCCCGGCTAACTGCTCAGCGCCAAATTTATTCTTGTCGCCTTTGAACATAACTCTCCAGATCTTACCTTTTTCACTTTCAGATAAGTAAAGGGAGCCATCAGGGCCCATAGCTATACCCATTGGACGATAAGCTGCATCACTGGTATTGACAAGGGTATCACGGCCAGGAAAACCATCAGCAAAGACCTCCCAGTCGCCGGATGGCTTGTCTCCTTTGAAAGGAACGAAGGCTACGAAATAACCACCCTGAGGATATGGTGCACGGATCGTAGAACCATGAAATGCGATAAAAGCACCGTTTTTATACCTTGCAGGAAATTGATTTCCAGTATAAAAGAACAGGTCATTAGGTGCAAAATGGCCTGGAAAGCCGATTAATGGCTGAGTATATTTTTTTCCATCGGCTTCCTTTTTACCATCACCGCCATATTCCGGGTTAAGAAGCTTCTTTCCCTGCATATAATCGTAATAATAATATGGCCAGCCTGCATCGGTTCCTTCAGTAACTTTTAAAAACTCCTCCGCTGGTAAGAGGGCACTTTGCCATGGATTATAATAATCAGGAAATTGCCTTACAAGATCATCCCGGCCATGCTGAACTACGTACAAACACTTCTCTTTTTTATTCCAGTCCATTGCCACCACACTTCTGATACCGGTAGCATATCTTACCCCGTCTTTTTGAGTTTGATTAGGTTTACTGTCACTAAACTTCCAGATACCGGCGTGTTCGGCAAGCTGAGGGCATGGATCCTGGCCCATAGAACCGGGTTGGCGATCCTTCACCGCACAAACATCGGTCGGTGAACCAAACGGAACAAACATATTACCTTTATCATCAAATGCCAGAGGCTTGGCAATGTGAGAAGAGCCGTGGATATCATTTTTATAATCGTCGGTAAGCAGTAATTCTGATTTACCCTCAGGAATTAAACTTCCCGGTGTTAACTTCGTCCGGTAAACCTCTCCTGCTGTTGTAAAATATAAATACCCTTTATGGATTCTCATTGCAGTTCCATAATTGCCAACATCAGGATAATCACCGAAATATTCAATTTTATCTGCTTTGCCATCATTATCAGTGTCCCTTAATGCCACGCTTCCCTTCTTACCTAGCGGGACTCTTAGCTTAACGTAAACATCGCCATTCGTGTTAACGGCAAGGTGCCTTGCACGGCCAACAGAATCGGCCACTACAACAGCCTCAAAGCCTCCGGGCAGAAAAAGTCCGCCATTATCACTATCCCCTGCAGGCAAGCCCCCAAGACCGTTCGATTTTATAAAACTTATAGTAATAACACAAGCCAAACCCATCAAAGAAAGCAGTATAGCCCTGTGATTAAATTTAGATAGCAACCCTGTATAATTCTTTTTCATTTTTAATGGCATTTTATTGAATAAGCCTGCATATTCCTGAATTTTTACTGATTTTCCAAATTAAAGATGCAATAATTACAGCTTAAAGAATTCACATAGCGATTATGTTACGGGGTGGTACTAATATACATATAGCTGTCATCAGGATAAGAATAACCTGATAAATAAAATATAGAGTAAATTTACAGCTCCTTAAGGAGCTGGGGTATATCCGCGTTCACGTATTTTTGCAACTTCTGAAGGCTGAATAATACTTGCATTATTATTAAAGTTCTGTCTTACATAAGATAAGATTAAAGCAAGGTCCTCATCTTTAAGATAGCTGTTTGCAGGCATTACATCATTATAACCAACACCATTTACAGTAACAGGACCCGTCAGCCCATTGAGAACGATATTTATGAGTTTTCTCGGATCACCCTTAACCCATTCAGAATTCTCAAGAGGAGGAAAACGGGTACCATCTCCCCTACCATTCCCCTGATGACAGGTAGCACAATAGGTATTATAGAGTTTTGCACCAGCAAATAATTTCTCTTTATACAGATTATCTTTTATAATGTCCGGCTGTTTAATGTGAGGCTGGGTTTCTTTGCGTTTTTGCATTGCGGCCAGCTGCTCAGTGCCAAATTTTTTCCTGTCACCCTTGTACATTACTCTCCAGATCTTGCCTTTTTCACTTTCAGACAGATAAAGTGAGCCATCAGGACCCATAGCTATACCCATTGGACGATAAAGTGCATCACTGGTGTAGAGAATGGTATCGCGTCCCGGAAATCCGTCTGCAAAAACCTCCCAATCGCCGGATGGCTTACCATTTTTAAAAGGAACGAATCCTACAAAATAACCTCCCTGTGGATATGGTGTTCGGATAGTCGAGCCATGAAATGCGATAAAAGCACCATTCTTATATCGTTCAGGAAATTGATCTCCCGTATAGAAGAACAGATCATTTGGCGCAAAATGCCCCGGGAAGCCAATTAATGGCTGATTAAGTTCCTTACCTTTTCCTTCTTTTTGGCCATCGCCACCATATTCAGGGTTAAGAAGTTTCTTTCCCTTCATATAATCATAATAATAATATGGCCATCCCGAATCAGAGCCTTCTGTTACTTTAAGAAACTCTTCTGCCGGTAACAAAGCACTTTGCCATGCATTATAGTAATCAGGCCAGTCCTTGACAAAATCATCTCTTCCGTGCTGAACAATAAATAATGCATTTTCCTTTTTATTCCAATCCATTGCCACCACACTTCGGATACCTGTAGCATACCTTTTTCCATCTTTTCTGGTCTGATTTGGTTTACTATCGCTAAACTTCCAGATGCCGGCGTGCTCATCAAGCTGCGGGCAAGGATTCTGGCCCATAGAACCCGGCTGTCTGTCTTTTATCTGGCATATATCACCCGGTGAACCAAAAGGAACGTACATATTTCCTTCATCATCAAATGCCAGGGGCTTTGCAAGGTGAGAAAATCCATGAACGTCATTCTTGTAGTCATCAATTACAAGCTGCTCTGATTTGCCTTCCGGAATCAATTTTCCTTCACTCAATTTTGTCCTGAAAACGCCTCCTGCGGTGGTAAAATAGAGATATCCCTTATGTATCCTCATTGAAGTGCCAAAATTTCCTTCATCGGAATAATCTCCGAAATATTCAATTTTATCGGCTTTGCCGTCATTGTCTGTATCTCTGAGCGCTACGCTTCCCTGATTACCTTTCGGGATCCTCAGCTTTACATAAACATCACCATTCTTGTTAACTGCAAGATGCCTGGCGCGACCAACAGAATCAGCTACTACAACTGCTTTAAAACCACCGGGAAGAAAAAGTCCTCCATTATCCGGATCACCTTCCGGCAACCCTCCGGATCCGTTGGATTTTATGAAACTAATAGTGATGACAAAAGCGAAAGCCATCATCACAAATAGTAT
>CAYHRC010000134.1:5598-7171 GCA_964358565.1 uncultured Sphingobacterium sp.
AGTTTCTGAGTTCCGTTTATTTTCGCTCTGCGAACATCAAGAAATCCGAAATTCCCTTTTCTTAAATTAAATACAGAGACATCTGCTTCCGATCCCACACTTAAATTACCTAATTCAGGCCTGTTGATTGCATTGGCCGGATTCAAAGTTGCACGCTCGATAACCTCCTGCAGAGTCATACCAATATTGAGAAACTTAGACAATAAATTTGCCATATCCTTCATACCGCCATTCATACTTTCAGTATGTAAATCTGAGCTGATAACATTTGGTTTAAAACCCTGCTTAATAGCCGGAATTGCCTGTACCCATGAGAATGCACCACCACCATGTCCGACGTCAAAAATGATCCCTCTCTTTTGTGCTGCAAAGACAAATGGCTTTACTTTTCCATTCTGATCCACAACAGTTTCACGGTCTTTGAAGCCGTTGGCAAACGTATGCGTAAACATATCACCAGGGCGAAGATGCTTCATAAACAGCTCCTCAATAGGATTTGGAGGATTATGTTCGCCAAAATCAACCATAACCGGTACATGGGCAAGCTTACCGGCTTCAACGGCTTTGTCTACCTGAGTAAAACCTCCCCAGTAATGAGATGATTTAATACCCACCAGAATATTTGGGTATAACTTGCTGATCATATATGAAGTCATTTCAGGATTCATATCTGATACATCCTGTTCTTGAAAGCGGCTGTACATTCCAGTACCCACGATATTTAATAAAGCTAAAACCCGGGTTTTAGCTTTATCAATTGTTTGTTCTTTAAAAAGCGGAAAATTTCTCCAGCCTGATGAACCTGCATCCACAACCGTTGTTACTCCAGCTCTGAAACTAAATGCATCGACAGGAACACTGGTATTGCCATCAGCAATATATGAACCCGGTTTGTTACCGTTAAAAACGTGTACATGCATGTCGATCAAACCGGGTGTAACGTACAAACCCTTAGCATCCACTACGCTTTTGGCAGTATTTTCGGGTATATTAGGCGCTACTGCAGATATTTTGCCTGCGGTAATGGCGATATCCATTGGCCCATCTATCTTGTTTTTGGGATCTATAACATGTCCGCCTTTTATTAGAAGATCAATTTGCTGAGCAAACAGTACCTGAGCAGAAAGAAAACACACAAGAAAAGCCAGGGCAATTTTGCATGCATGCTTATGAGAGAAAATCATATAGTTAGTATTATATTTTAATTGTTTCAGATTTTAAATATTAAACATCTGGTATCGTTATCGATGCCAGATGTTCAGGAAAGAAGACTATTAAGCTTCCTAAGTTGCCAATGGAGGGCCGCCTGGTATCATAACTTTCTGACGAACCGGTTTAGCGATGTTCCGTGTAGCTGTGAATGTTGCAGTACGGTACTCTCCCAAATGGATGTTACCCGACATGCTGTCCCCTGTCACTGTTCCTGAAAATAGAAAAGTAAGATTATCTCCGATTATTGGTATTGTACTTTTTAGTCTTACCTGATTTCCGTCAATGGTACCTGTCATATTTCTTACGTCCAGATCTCCTTTATGCGTACCCTGAAGCCAGTTTCCATCCTGCTCAATGTTAA
>CAYHRC010000135.1:0-7164 GCA_964358565.1 uncultured Sphingobacterium sp.
CGGTAGCGAACGAGCATCAGGTGTTAAAATAGACACAGATGGCTGTTTATCAGCATTTTGTATGTTTGGCACAAGATTGTATAATAGAGAACAAACAGAATAGAAATATACGAACGTGGATAGAGTTATACCAAAGAAGAAGTGGACAAGCAAAAGAATCTTAATGATAGCTGGTGCTGCCGGTATCATTGCGCTGATTGCTGCAAGTTATTATTTTACTTCCGGGAACAGCCGGTTGAATGTAGAGACTGAAAGGATTACAATCAGTGAGATCAAAATGGGTACTTTTCAGGAATCAATTCCTGTAAATGGTATTGTTTTACCGGTTAGCACAATTTATCTCGATGCAGCAGAAGGCGGCCGGGTTGAAGAGAAATATGTTGAAGATGGGGCCGTTATGAAAAAGGGTGAACCGATCCTTCGTTTGTCAAATACTGATCTGGAGTTAAATCTTGTAAACCAGGAAACTTCGGTATTTAATCTCCTGACCCAGATGCAGATTTCGCGTAATGCGGCCCGTCAGAATACAATTAGTAAATTGAACCAAATGGCTGATGCTGACAATGCTTTTAAAGAAGCCGAAAGACTTTACACCCTTAATAAAAAACTATACGACCAGAAGGTAATTGGATCTCAGGAATTTCAGCAGTCTAAGATTGCATACGATTACCAGATCAAAAGAAAAAACCTTACTGAACAGATTCTTAAAGAGGATGAAGTGTCCACAAAGCAAGAACTAGATCAGACAGCTCAATCTTATGAGCGTACACGGAATGCCCTTGCAGTTATGCGGAAAAAGGTAGGTGATCTGATTGTTCGTGCTCCGGTTGATGGGCAATTGACTTCGCTTGATGCCGAGATAGGCCAGAATAAAAACAAGGGTGAGCGTTTAGGCCAGATCGACGTGCTCAGCGGATTTAAAATCCGTGCAGAAATTGATGAACATTATATCTCCAGGATATTTACCGGTCTTATAGCAGATTACCCGATGAATAACAAAACATATACTCTTAAAATTAAAAAGGTATATACACAGGTAACTAATGGCCGTTTTCAGGTTGATATGGAGTATGTTGGCGAGGTTCCAAAGGATATTCGCCGCGGACAAAGCCTTCAGATCAGGGTTACCCTCAGTGATGCAAAACAATCATTACTGCTACCCAGAGGAGGCTTCTTCCAGCAAACCGGCGGAAACTGGATCTTTAAGCTCAATAAAGACGGTAGCATCGCTTACAAAACAGATATTCAGCTTGGCGGACAGAATCCTGATTATTATGAAGTGCTGGGCGGTTTGCAGGCAGGTGATAAGGTAATTACATCGGGATATGATAATTATGGGACGATACAGGAGTTGGTGTTGAGGGAGAAGTAGAGGTGAGTTGCGAGTAGCGAGCAACGAGACCCAATAAACGGTGCAGAATTCCGATATACATACTTACAACGTTTTAATATAAGAATATATCATTTTTCGTATGGCAACTACTTCATCATTTAAATCCTTAAATATTAAGTCATCTATGTATCCGAGATCCTTAGCAAGGAGTAATTGGTATTCAAGCTCGTTGGCGGAGCCTGTTGCAATTACTAGAAATCGTTTAAATTCCGCTTTAGAATTTCTCCCACAACCTTCAGAAATGTTAGTTGGTATTGAGGAACTAGATCTCCGCATTTGTGAAATTAACCCAAATGTCTCTTCTTTTGGAAAAGATGTTTTGGTAATTGAGTAAATCTTTAACGTAAGAAAGTGGCTTCGTTGCCAGAAAATTAAATCTTTAAAATCTCTCATAAAATAAATATAGAGTGAAGTTAAGCTGATTTTGAATACGAATTAAAATATAACCGTTAACACAAACATTAACACAAATTATGCTTCTGGAAAGATCTCGACTCTCGTTACTCGTTTCTCGTAGCCTAAATCAAAACAAATGATCAAAATATCCGACCTCCAAAAATTCTACCGAACCGAAGAAGTAGAAACCATCGCCCTGAACAATCTATCCTTCGAAATTAAACAAGGTGAATTCGTAGCCATAATGGGACCATCCGGCTGTGGTAAATCTACTTTATTGAACATACTTGGGTTGCTTGACGATCCGGATGGCGGAAGTTATCTTTTTAATGGAATAGAGGTAGCAAATTTCAATGAACGTAAGCGTTCGGATTTAAGGAAGCATAACATCGGTTTTGTATTTCAAAGCTTCAATTTGATTGATGAACTCTCGGTTTATGAAAACGTTGAATTACCTCTCATTTATACAAAAGTCAAAGCCAGTGAACGTAAGGAAAGGGTAGAAGCGGTGCTTGATAAAATGCAGATTATGCACCGCAAAAACCACTTTCCACAGCAACTTTCAGGTGGTCAGCAGCAGCGGGTAGCTGTAGCCAGGGCAGTTGTTAACAATCCAAAACTAATCCTTGCAGATGAGCCTACAGGTAATCTTGATTCATTAAATGGTAATGAGGTAATGCAGCTTTTAACAGAATTGAATGAGCAGGGTACCACGATCATTATGGTGACACACTCAGAGCATGATGCGAAGTATACACACCGGATCATCCGGATGCTTGACGGGCAGACGGTGACGGAGAATATTTTGATTTGAAACGGAAACGAGAAACTAGAAAAATTGGCATCAAGATAATGCTCGCAGCTCACAGCAAATTATTAACAAAGTTGACACTCACACCCGATACCTCAAACCTGATACCTCAATGATCAAAAACCACATCAAAATCGCTTAACCTATTCCAAATTTAGTCTGGGGTGTCCCAGTGCGGAAAACAGGGATAAGATTATAAAATTATACAAAATAGAGCCGAAAGCTGATATTGAAAGTTCATTACTAAAAATATGATAAACAACTATTTCACACTTGCTTGGCGGAATTTGCTTAAACACAAAAGCTCATTTCTGATAAATTTGATTGGCCTCTCCATCGGTCTTGCCTGTGTTCTATTCATTTATCTATGGGTGAATGATGAATTAAAGTTTGATAAATATCATGAGAAAGACGGCACCCTTTATCAGGTGATGTACCATACTAAAAGTGAAAGAGGTGTTGAAACCAGACAGGACACTCCACATCCCCTATCAGAGGCCCTTGCAAAAGAAATGCCTGAAGTAGAATATGCCGTTACAGTTACACCTGATTTGTTTCTACCGGCATTTACATTAACAGGGAATAATAAAACAGTTAAGGGACTTGGAAAATTTGTAGGGAAAGACTTTTTTAACATTTTTTCCTATAATCTGGTTCAAGGTGACAAATTTAAAGTTTTGACAAATAAAAATGCGATTGTTCTTTCTGAAAGTCAGGCAAAAAACTTATTTAGATCGACTGATAATATTATTGGAAAAACAATTAAGTGGGACGTAGCTGGTCTGAAAAGGGAATGCTTAGTGACAGGGATTTTCAAAGATGTGCCTTTAAATAGTTCTGAACACTTTGACTTTATTTTGTCATTCGATGACCTTAAGGATATAATGGGAATGCAGCCCATTTGGAATGCAGAACCTTTTATTACCTATTTAACAGTAAAAAAAGGCATAAATATTGATCGTTTTAATGATAAAGTAACTGCGTACGTTAAAGAAAAAAGTAACGATCACAACCGGAGTTTCTTTCTCAAATCTTTTTCTGATAATTATCTCTATAGCAAATATGAAAACGGAAAAGAGTCAGGAGGAAGAATTGAGTATGTAAAGCTCTTTTCATTGATTGCCCTTTTCATACTTATTATTTCATCTATTAATTTTATAAACTTATCTACTGCCAAAGCCGCAAAAAGAGTAAAAGAGGTAGGGATAAAAAAAGCGATTGGTGCCGGAAGAAAAGTTCTTATAGCTCAATATCTGGTAGAATCCATCTTAATTAGTTTTTTATCATTAACTGTTGCGGTAATCCTTGTCCTGTTTTTATTACCTCAATTTAATGAAATCACAGGGAAAAATCTTCTCTTTCTTTTAGATACAGAAATTGGTTTAGCTCTTCTTGGAATTACAGTATTTACAGGAGTTTTATCTGGGATTTACCCGGCCATATATCTGTCAGGGTTTAAACCTGCAATGGTATTAAAGGGAAGGTTTAATAGTTCAACGGGAGAACTATGGACCAGAAAAGGATTAGTTATTTTTCAATTTACCCTGTCAATCATATTTATCATTTCCGTTGTTGTCCTGTACAAGCAAATAGATTATGTACAGCACAAAAGTCTCGGTTTTGACAAGAATAATCTCATTTATTTTGAAGCAGAAGGGACAGTTTCTGAAAATCCGGAAGCTTTTCTTTACGAAATACAGAGGATTCCTGGTATAGAAATGGCTCCTAGTATGATTGGAAATCTAATTGGAGATAAGTTTGGGCGCCAGGGACAGATAGTTTGGGAAGGAAAAAGAATTCCAGCTTATTCTTTTGGGATTAATTATGGAATGATTGAAACATTGGGAATAAAAATCAAAGAAGGGAGGTCTTTTTCCAAAAGCTTTGGTTCAAATAATTCTCAGATAATTTTAAATGAAGCCGCTGTTGAGGAGATGGGACTTCAAAATCCTATCGGGACAATCATTAAAGGAGAGGGAAATAATACTGAAATTATAGGAGTTGTTAAGAACTTTCACTTTCAATCCCTTCATGAGAAGATTCTGCCAGTGAAATTCAGGCTGGATAATCATGGGCCATCAACGATAGTAGCTAAAATTACGAAAGGCAAAGAAAAAGACGCCATTAATAATTTAGAAAATTTTTACAAAGAATTTAATCCGAAACTTCCATTTATTTACAAATTTTTAGACGAGGATTCTGAAGCTTTATATGCTTCAGAAAGACAGGTTTCAGCCTTATCGCGCTATTTCGCAGGTTTAGCCATTCTCATTTCCTGCCTCGGCCTATTTGGTTTATCTGCATTTACAGCAGAAAGAAGACGTAAAGAAATAGGGATTAGGAAAGTAATTGGGGCAAGTAATATAGCAATTATCCGGCTTTTATCAGGAGAGTTTACCAGAATTGTTTTAATAGCAATAGTAATTGCTGTACCCCTGAGTTTTCTGTTAATGGAACGCTGGCTGAATGATTTTGCTTATCGAATAGAATTGGAATGGTGGTACTTTGCTGGAGCCGGGCTAAGTGCATTAGTAATTGCTGGGCTTACTGTGAGTGTGCAGGCTGTAAAAGCAGCGGTGATGAATCCAGTGAAGAGCCTTCGCTCTGAATGAGGCAATAGGCAAAAGGTCTCAGGTATGAGGTATCAGCTCATACTTGATGCTTAAAGAGAATTTTAAAGTTGACAGAGGACTTACAGCTGATACCTGATACCTGATACCTGAAAAAACAGAAATTAAGATGCAGAAATATAAGTTAACCGGCATTAAGCTAATACCTAAAGCCTGATACCTAACACCTAATAAACACCATGCTAAAAAACTACATAAAAATCGCTTCGAGAAATCTTTTACGCCAAAAAGGAACTTCCCTTCTCAACATATTTGGGCTGGCTATCGGTATAGCAACCTGCCTGGTTATTATGCTCTATGTTTACCATGAGCTTAGTTACGATCGGTATAATGAAAAAGCCGACCGGATTGTCCGCGTGGTGTTTAAAGGTGCTGTTGGTGGTGGTGAAATGAAGGAAGCTAATGTTATGCCTCCAGTAGCAAAGACACTTCGCACAGATTACCCTGAAGTGCTTGATGCAACCCGCATCCAGACAAGCGGTGAACCGATGGTGAGCTTTGGCAATAAAACATTTAAGGAAACCAATATTGCTTTCGCCGACTCTAATTTTTTCGATGTGTTTACAATACCACTGATTCAGGGTAATCCTAAAACAGTATTACTTGAACCAAATAGTGTAGTCATATCAAAAGATGTGGCTGAGCGGTATTTTGGTAAGAACGATCCCATTGGTAAAACGTTGAATTTTAAAAGCTGGAAATCTTCCTATAAGGTGACGGGTGTTTACGATCAGATCCCTGCCAGATCACACTTTCATTTCAATATGATTGCCTCGCTTTCCTCTAATCCGAATGCGAAGTCAGATTCATGGATGACATCCGGATTCTTTACCTACCTGGTATTGCCGGAAGGGTATAATTATAAACAACTGGAAGCGAAGCTTCCGGCTGCGATTGATAAATATGCTGGCCCGCAATTAAATAAAGCCTTTGGAATGTCTATTGAAGAATTCCGTAAAAAGGGTAACAACATTGGATTGTTTCTGCAGCCTTTAACAGACATCCATTTAAAGTCGGATCTTGCCGGCGATTTTGGCTCTGCTGGCGATATAAGCTATGTCTATATTTTTGGTGCAATCGCAGTTTTTATGCTGCTGATCGCTTGTATTAACTTTATGAATTTATCTACAGCAAGTGCATCCAAACGGGCTAAAGAAGTGGGGATACGGAAGGTGATGGGTTCGCTAAGGTCGGAACTGGTTATTCAGTTTTTGGTGGAATCTATACTGCTAACCACCATTGCACTTTTTATCGCAATTGCGCTGGTTTTTCTTGCCCTTCCGGTATTTAGCAAGCTGGCAGGTACTGAATTGTCAGTAAATATGGCTTCCAGTGTATGGATTGTGCCAATTTTGATAGGTTTTGTGATTTTTGTTGGGATCATTGCCGGTAGCTATCCCGCATTCTTTTTATCTTCTTTCCGGTCTGTTTCAGTGCTTAAAGGTGTGTTTGCCAAAACCGGTAAACAGGGACTATCGCTGAGAAGTGCTTTGGTCGTCTTCCAGTTTTTTATATCCGGCGTGCTTATTGTTTGTACACTGGTAGTACACAGACAATTGTCATTTATTCAAAATAAAAAACTCGGGTACACCAAGGAGCAGGTGATGGTAATACAGGATACTTGGCAGCTCGGCCCCGCTGCGGAGGCTTTTAAAAATGAACTGCTTAAAGATCCACGGGTGCAGACCATTAGCAATTCCTCTTTTCTGCCGGCCGGAAATACAAACTTTAATAATTTTAGTGTGTATCCCGAGGGTAAAACGGATCAATATGTGAAGACACCGCGACATGAAATAGATTACGAATACCTGCAGACAATGGGTATTGAACTTTCCTCGGGCCGGAATTTTTCAAAAGAGTTCGGCTCCGATTCGTCAGCCGCAATCATTAATGAAACCGCTGCCAAAGCTTTAGGATGGGAGAAGAATGCGGTG
>CAYHRC010000136.1:0-7139 GCA_964358565.1 uncultured Sphingobacterium sp.
CGGGAAGAACTGCCGAATACACTTTTTCACTTAGGGTAAATAGTCTGGAGGGCCGGTACTTACCGTTTTCATCAAGGGTATATTTCAGGAATGTTTTTTCCGTCGGACTGATAATCCAGTACTCTTTCACGCCAAATTCTTCATAAATAAGGTATTTATTAAGAAGCTCCTTTTTATTATTGCCTGGCGATAAGATCTCTATCACTATATCAGGGGCGCCAATACATCCTTTATCATCCAGTTTAGCCTGATCGCAGATCACGCAGATGTCGGGTTGTAAAACTGTGTAAATATCTTTATCGGCTATACTATCTTTAGGGAAGCGAACATCAAAAGGTGCAGTATAAACCTTACATGGCTTACTTTTTAAATAATTGAATAGTAATGATGACAGATGAACAGAGACCTGCTGATGAAACCTTGAAGGAGCCGGACTCATTTTAAAAATTTGCCCTTTGATAAGTTCAACACGATCATCAAATAACCAGGTTAAATAATGAGCATAGCTGTAAGTTAAGGATGCATCAATATCATCCAGGGATAAAATCTTTTCTTCCTCACTAAGGGTGTTATATGATCCAGGTATTGCCATTATTTAATCGTTACTGACACAAATATAATATTAAAAATAACTTATACTTTTGCTGTACAAAAAAATTATTCTTCATGACACAATCCATTAAAGAACAAATCAAAACGCTTATAGAATCTCCCGAAATAACTGAAACCGCTTACCAAAAAGCGAGAGCGATTTACATTAACGGCGATTGCCAGATATTGAGCCGGTCTGCACGGGGTTTTGATGTTTTAGTGTTTGATGAAGATGATGTTGAAGTAAATATCTTATATTCTGAAGAAAAAAACCTGCGTTATTTTTGCGATGGAAAACCTGCTCCCTGGGATAGTTATAGCTTAGCAGCATTAATGCAGATAGATGAGGAATTGGAGAAACCCGAACATAAAATTGCTTTAGAGGGAAAACGATATAGCCATGAAGGCATGATAAAACGGGTATTGGCAGAGCGGAAAGCGAAAGCTCTGAAAGCAAAATACACCATCCGGTTTGCCGATAATATTTATGGTGAGCACCTGCTGATCAATGAAAAGGGGACGCGTTATAAAATTACACTTCGCGATTTTGAAAATGAAACCGGCTACATTAATAACCCGGACCTTAAAACAAATAAGCTGGGCACCACCAAACATATCATGTATGCCTTTACTGCACTTAAGGACCAACCGGAAACATACAACAAACTGAGTAAATTCTATCCTTTTGTCGAGATTTACCTTGACCCACTGAACAATTACCGCATAACCTGGCATTATCCTCACAGTTTAAAACCTGAAATTGCTGCTTTAATTGCCAAATATTTTGGCGATAAAAAATATATCGAAGAAGATGCAGTAAAAGATTTTCTCACCTTTATCAGGGAAGCGGCAGAACAGCCCAAAATCCTGGTAAGGCCGGAAGTAGAAGAAAAAATAAAGAAAGCCTGGGACAAGGAAATGCTTGAAGTAGTCAAGAAAGAAGAAGAATTAGATTTCTCTTCTTTAAAGGGTACTTTATTCCCCTATCAGCAGGAAGGGGTGGCCTTTGCCACTTTCCGTGATGGTGCCGTCATTGCTGATGAAATGGGGCTTGGCAAAACCATTCAGGCTATAGCAACGGCAGTAATGAAGAAAAAGCTGTTTGACTTTAAAAAGACCCTGATCATTTGTCCTGCTTCTTTAAAAGAGCAGTGGAAACAGGAAATTGAAAAATTTTCTCATGAAAAAGCAGTAGTGGCAGAAGGACTTCCCGAACAAAGGGCCAGCCTGTATCGTAATAGTGACGCTTATTTTATCATTGCTAATTACGAAACCGTATTACGTGACTGGCGGGAAATGAACCGTATGGAAACGGACTTTATTATTTTAGATGAGGCACAAAAGATCAAAAATTTTTCTACCATTACCGCGCAAAGCATTAAGTTGCTGGAAAAGAAACATGCGCTGGTAATTACCGGTACGCCTATTGAAAACCGCTTGATAGACCTTTACTCCATTATCCAGTTCATTAATCCTCAATTTTTAGCTCCTTTATGGGAGTTTTCATATCAGCATTGTTATTTTGACGAAAACAAAGCTGATAAAATTACCGGTTATTACAACCTGCAGCAATTAAATGAACGGTTGAAGCCCATCCTGATAAGAAGAGAAAAGAGAAAGGTACTTAAAGAACTTCCGCAGGTTACAGAAATTACGGTACCGGTTGCGCTGCATCCGGAACAGGAAGTATATCATGCCAACTATGCCAAAGGGATTGCGGCCATCCTGCGAAAAAAGTTTATCTCACCTTTTGACCTCCAAAAACTGATGTTGCTGATGAATAGCATGCGCATGGTATGCGATTCTACTTTCCTGATCGACAAGGAATCAAACATCTCGCCCAAACTTCATGAACTGAAACATATTATCCTTGAAAAATTAGACCTCAAAAACCATAAGGGTAAGGTCATCATCTTCTCGGAATGGATTACCATGCTTCACCTTATTGGCAAAATGCTGCATGAATGCGGTATCGGATTTGCGCAATTAAGCAGCCAGGTGGCTGTAAAGAACCGGGATAAATTAGTAAAGAAGTTTGAAACCGACCCTGATTGCCAGGTATTTCTTTCTACAGAAGCAGGTGGTGCAGGCCTTAACCTGCAGGTAGCCGATACGGTTATCAATTTTGAACTTCCCTGGAATCCGGCAAAAAAGAACCAGCGCATCGGCCGTATAGACCGCCTGGGGCAGCTAAGCAAGCAGCTTACCGTGATTAACTTAATCACCAAAAATTCAATTGAAACAAAAATTGCATCGGGTTTAACCCTGAAACAAAACCTGTTTGATGGCGTATTAAAAAACGAAAACGGTCCTGATGAAGTTGATTTTTCAGCATCAGGCAAAGCCCAATTCCTCCAGGAACTGGAAGAAATTATGAGTGGCTTTATTGCTCCTGATACCCCAAAGGAGTTGGATACTATTCCGGAAGCCGAAAACCTGATAGCAGAAGAAACTCTTCAGGATATTGTTTCCGAAGAGAACAGCCCGGATAGCGTAATTGCCCTGGAGTTTACAGAAGGGCAGGAAAGCCCTGAAGCTATTGAACAAGAGGAAAAAATGCAAACTATGGAAAAAGTAATGAACCAGGGAATGGAATTTTTGTCGGGTATGTTTAAAATGGCTACTGGAAAAGACCTGGGGTTTGAAGGCCGGAAAATAGAAATAGACAAAGAAACAGGAGAAGTAGTAATGCGGTTTAAAATGCCTGAATTATAAAACAACAAGGTAATCCGGAATACAAAAAATAATTAAAACTCATAAATCAAAATTAGAATGAAACCTGCATGAGCTTACCGCCTCTAATCGTCCGCGTTTGCAACGCGGATGCCTGGGAAAGACATTTTTAATGTCTTTTGTAATATACAATATCAATCAGGCAGGCCAGATGGCAGAAATATATACCGGATCAAAGGCTTTTTTAAAACTGCGAGGCTAAAAAGGAATAAAGGGCGATTAAATCGCTATTCTCATTCATCCTCGTTACAAACGAGGACGATAGCAGAGGTTGAAGTTGTTTTATTTAAAACAGTTTTGTAAATTGTTGCATCTTGCTATTTCCAAACTAAATTCAGATATTTAAGTAAAGGTTATTTGATTTACAAAGAGTTAATCATCCGGATACAGCTCAAAATATTCCCAGGGAAGGAAATTTACCAAAAATGCAATTCGAACGCAGGATTAACGTAGGATGAACGTAGGATGAGTATAAGAATAGTATACTACCCTTATACTCATCTACCGCTTGCAATGCTCTTTATTTTTTAATCCGATGCAATAATTACGGATCTGAAATCTTCCCTGTGGAGAATCATATTCCTGAATAATCTGTAGGATGCAAAAGTATAATATCGCTTTTCGAAACAGTGTTTTTATAAAAATCCATAGAAGAAAGCTTTTTCCATTCAGCATCCGTTCTGAATGCTTCCCAGTGTTTCTCGCGCGAGGCAATATCTTCAAAGGTGGTCATATACATCAAATTTGGCATCCGGCTTCCTGAAAGCACACTTCCATAAAAAACAGCATTAAAACCCAAACGCTTAAACAAGCTGATCTCACCTCCTTTATTGAACATTTGAACCTTCCTTTGGTACAACCTTTCTGTAGGACCCTCATAGCTTCTTAATTCATAAACTCTTTTTTGGCGATCATTCTTTAAATCAGGTATCTCCATGTTTGGCATACCGGTAAATGCCTTAATAAAGATCGACTCGATCCTTTTATAAGGGGCTTTATTATAGGCAGCTTCCAGATAAGCCTTTCCGTTTTCGGCATGTAGTTTATCTTTTTCCAAGTGATCAGCCATATCAGCAAATTGTTGTGCGGATTTAAAAGGAGTTAAAACATAAATGCGCTTATCTGAAAGGGGTTTCTGTTCTATGGGTTTAAATACACCAACACTTTTAATTCCAAGCCGGCTTAATGCTGGCAGTAAAGCATTTTTCAAGTAAGTATCTATCAGGATCTCCTGTTCATCATTCTCAAAATAATAAACTTTAATTTCATAAAATGATGATTTTTTAGATTGGCTAAAAAGCTCAAGGGAACAGGCAGATGCTATAAATAGCATAAGTGTTATAATAAATTTCAATTTCATATATAATTAATTTAATTCTTTAAAAGTACAATTAATATGCTTAAAATGTTAATGAAATCAGCTTATGGTATAGCTGAGTATTGCCCGAAATTGTCATATCATAATTAAGTATTAATGCACGGGGCATTGTTTATATTGTGATATTATTGCCAATTTCTTTTCAATTTTCATTCCTCTTAAGGAAAATAAACAGATTGAAAATCAATTACTAACTCATCAGGCCAGACAAAGCCTGTCAAATAATTTGTTAAAATTTATTCCCGTTTTAGAAAAATGAAACACAAATGGGAGGAAGCCTCAAAATTTCATTTATTTGCTTGCTGCAAACCTGTTAAATTCAGTGATGACCTGATTATCAGTCAAATTACTTCCTGAATTGATAAGCACTTTATAGCGAAAAGTAACTGATTGTCCGGCTGGCAATTTATAGTTCAACACCTCTTTTCCACCACTAAATTCGTGCTGTCCCAAGGGATTAGCAGCAAATAAGCCATAACCGCGGGCATGCCAGTAAGTAGGATATCCAATATTCTTAGGGTAATCCAGTATTACAACAGAAACAGGCTCCTGACCAATTTTGGCGTTCAGACTTACCCATTTACCCCGGGTTCCCCAAACATCATCTCCTTCTTTGCTTTCGCTACTGCGATATTTACCTGTAACACCTTCATTGTTCAGTTTAGCAACATTCGTAGTCTTACCGCTTGCATCAGTAAATATTTCGGCTTTTTTAGAAGGATGCTCCAGCTCACGAGCCAGACGAATCCCAATCAGTCCTTCTTTATTATCTTTAAAGGATACGTCTTCGCCTAAAGCAGTGAGCGTTGTAATACGCTCTATTGTACGCATGTTCCCTGTACCGCTGAAAATAAATTTAGTGTCTTCACGAAGCAAATTCGTTCCATCTGGTTTCTGCCAGTCCATAGTAACTTCCAGTTCGGCTTTATTATTACCATTAGTCATTTTAGTAACGCCGCGATGTTTAATGGTACCAAACCCGCTTTTCTTATCAGCAGGTACAGCAGTTGAATTATTCCAGAAATCCAGACCGTTTACATTACCATAATTAAACCACATACCTACATGATGAGGATGGTCCACACGCTCACCCGGACGCGGATCCATTGGCCATCCCCGGGTAATCAGTGTACCCCTCGATGTACGCAAAGGATACAGCACAGGTTTCATCAACACATCCGGATATATATATGAGGTAAAAGGTTTACCGTCGATAGAAATATCCACACGTTTACCTTCTTTATTTTCGGTAACAGTAAAACGTTCACCTTTAGATGGTGGAATTAATTTAGCAATACTACTTGTTGACCCAGCTACAACTGAAAGAAGCAGCGAGAATATGATTATGAAATTTCTTCTCATGTTTTTTTCTTAAATATCAAATGAAAAAACCATCACCCCACCTATTACAGCGGGGTAATGGAATAATTAATTTTATCAGTCTCAGTAATTAGCCAATAACTATCTCTTGTTTGGCATCATTAAAAGTTACTTTTTTACCGGTTTCCATAGCAGTACGGGTCATGATATTAGCTACAGAATGATTATAACCTGCTCTGACTGAAGCATTAGGTGTTTTCCGGCTACGAACACAGTCCATCCAATTACGCATATGCATAGAGGTCATCTGATCGCCCCCCGTATTAGCTGCAGTCTCCATGCGGGCAGCATCAGGTAAGGTGTATTCAGTTAGTAAGTTTGGCTTCAATCCCATCTCATCCGCCATCCGCTGGGAGAGACCGCCTTCTGGTGTAATTTTATTTGTATCCAGATTCAGCATGCCTCCATTGGAGTAATATAGTTCTTTGGTACCACCGGCTCCATTACTGAAACGGGAATGATAAACCACCTGGAAGCCCTTGGACATATCATCCTTCGGACCGTAATCCATTACTGAAGTTAAAGTGTCGGCATTCTCACGGCCATCATTCCACATATAGATACCTCCGTTTGCTGCTACACTCCTTGGATGCTCAAGGCCGGTAAACCAATGCACTGTGTCGATCTGATGCGCCATCCACTGTCCCGGGATACCGGAAGAATAAGGCCAGAATAAACGAAACTCCAGGTATTTACGCGGATCCCAGGCCACCTTCGGCCGGTTCATCAGAAAGCGATCCCAGTCTGTATCCTCCTGCCGGATTTCGCTTACCAGCTTAGGCAAACGCCAGCGGCCCGGCTGGTTTACATTCCAGGTCATTTCTACCATTTTTATATCACCAAATTTGCCCGACCGGATATATTCATTAGCGGCAATATAGTTAGGAGCGCTACGGCGCTGGGAACCTATTTGCACAATCTTACCAGTTTCTTCTACGGCTCTTAAAATGATTTTGGCATCTTCTATTGTCTCTGCCATGGGTTTCTCTACATAGGCATCCATACCGTTGCGGACTGCTTCTGCACCCATCAGGGCATGCTGGAAATCAGCAGTACT
>CAYHRC010000137.1:0-7069 GCA_964358565.1 uncultured Sphingobacterium sp.
TTCAGCATATCAGTCATTACATACGCTGTTTGCTCATCAAGTACCACCTTAATACGGGGCTTACGTTCGTAAATTACGTTTCCATTCTTATCCTCTATGCGTAAAAGGTAAATAGGTTCGGTCCAGATCCCATGATTTACAAAGACGGAATATGCACCCACCATATCATAAACTGAGGCATCGAATGTTCCAAGGCTTATAGAGGAGACAGCAAGGACCTTAGTTGTTATTCCCATATTCTTTGTCAGGGTTGCAACTGCAGTTGCCCCAACCTGCTTCATCATGTAGGCAGTAACATAATTCTGTGAATGAGCCAGGGCTCTTTTCAATGTGAGGGGGCCTGGAATAGGGTTATAGGCCTTCGGGGTCCAGGTCGTACCATCACCTGCATCAATACTTACGGGTTCGTTTTGTACAGAATAACAAGGAGAATAACCTCCGTTCCCGATAGCAACTGCATAGGTGAAGGGTTTTGCCGTTGATCCAACCTGGCGTGAACCCATCTTTACCTGGTCGTATTTAAAGTGTTCAAAATTGATACCACCAACCCAGGCGCGCACATAACCACTTTGAGGCTCCATGGACATTACTGAGTTACGCAGCATCAGTTTATAATATTTGATAGAATCGATCGGTCTCATCACCGTATCTAACTCTCCCCGCCAGCTGAAAATGCTCATTTTAGTGGGAATTTTAAAATTCTTTTTAATCTCTTCCTCTGATTTCCCTTCCAGTTTTAGTTGCTGATATCGGTCAGAAAGTTTCATTCCCTGCTCTATCAATCCTTTTGCTTCCTTAAAATTAAAGGGGTCGCGGCCTTTCCAGGATGCATTGAACTGAGCCTGCAAAATTTTCAGATATTCTTGTTGGGCCTGCTCTGCATAATGCTGCATCCGGGAGTTGATGGTAGTATATATTTTCAAACCATCCCTGTCAAGATCGTAAGGTGTCCCGTCGGCTTTGTAAATTGAATTCTGCTCAAGCGTTTGCTGGATGTCTTTTTTAAGAACCGCCCTGAAGTAAGGCGCCGATCCTTCATTATGATCAGATGGGTTGAAATCAAGGTTCATGGGTAATTGTTTGAGGCGTTCGGCTTCAGCATCACTGACATAGTTCGCATTATTCATATTCTCAATCACCGTGTTCCGGCGTAGCAGAGCCCTTTCGGGATTACGGTGAGGATTATACAGCGAGGGGCCTTTAAGCATCCCAATCAGAACGGCAGCCTGCTCAGGCTTCAGTTTGTCAGGAGTAGTGGAAAAATATGTTCTTGCCGCCGATTTTATGCCATAGGTATTATATGAGCCAAAGTCAACCGTGTTTAAGTACATGGTAACAATTTCTTCTTTGGTATACTGGCGTTCAAGCTTTACTGCAACGATCAGCTCCTGTGATTTCTGAATAAGCCTTTTAATAAAATTCTTTGAACGGCCTTCCTTTGAAAAAAGGTTCAGTGCCAGCTGCTGAGTTATCGTACTTGCACCCTGCCTGTTACCCACCAGATTGTAAAAAATAATGGTGAATGTCCGTTTAAAATCAATTCCTGAATGGTTGTAAAAGCGGATGTCTTCTGTCGCGATCAGCGCATTTATAACATTTGGTGAAATTTCATCATACCTTACATTGGAACGGTTTTGAACATAATAGGTGCCTAAAATGACGTTATCATCGGAAATTACCTCAGATGCCTGATTGCTTTTAGGGTTTTCAAGCGCCCGCAGATCAGGCAGGCGGCCAAAAAGACCCAGTCCGATGCTGAATATAAGTATGGCTCCAAAGGCAATTATACCGATGATCCATTTCCAAAACAGGATGGTATAATGGTTAATTTCCTTCTGTGTCAACTGGGTATTCATGTTCTTTTAATAATTTTTTTTATAAAACTCAATATACAGGTCAAGCGTCTGCCTGTCATTAATCTTATCCAGATTTTTCTGGCTTATGAAAAATGTACTGTAATTATTTGCTGGTATTTTCATTATCTGCCTTATCAGAGGATTTATATTCCTGTAATAATTTGCTACCGCTTCCTTTCCGCGAAATGGCCCTACAAATATCAGTTGATTTTCGTTATTGACAGACTTTAACTGATGTTTAATTCCACTGCCCGAAAAATTAATCCGGTTAAACTGTCCGATTCCAAATCGTGAAGAGCTTAAACTAGCAGTTGGATCAGTAACATTTATGGCAAAATAATATTCTGCGGTCTCTTCAAGCGAAAACAATCCATTTTCTTTAATTTCAGCTTCCGGATTAACTGGTCCATTTGCAGAAGAACCGAAATTAGCTTTAGTGTTTATGCCTGCAATCACTGGATCAGGCTTATCTGCTGCTTGGGAGACAGGCTCTTCAATAAACGGAATTTCATTCGAATCAGTATCTGCAAGTGCAACAATTCGATCTGACATTGAAGAACGGTTAGCATTTATGAAATCCAGGTGCTGTTTGGCCAGTGGCATTATAAGCGGGTCATCAGGATACGTTTGTATTATCTCCTTCAGACTATTTTCAAGGGAGGAAAGCTTTTGGGTATGTCCTATGGCAAGCGACTTTAAATAAGCTAATTGTGCAGGTAAAGTTCTGCCCTGCAATTCCTGGCTGTACCGGGCAATAGATTCGAGTAAGCGATTATAATCCTTACTTATATATATATCATATACCTCGTTATAGAACCGAAGGAACGCAGCATCCTGTGTATTTGTCTTTTGGTTATAAGCCGGATCTTTAATGGTTCTGGCAAAAGGGGATCCGGGATATTGATTAAGAAGTATATTTTTAAACTCCTCTGATTTCTCTGGATTTACAAAACGGTATAATCTGTATAAATTATAATAAACGGCAAGCTTGTTATCATTTTCCGGAAAGCGTTTTAAAAGCGTTTCATAAGTCTTTATAGCTTGTATGCTGTCGCTGGATACTTCACGGTAATAATTTGCAATGTCATAATAAGCCGATGCTATCTTCTGGTCGGAAAGAGATCTTTGTTCAGCTGTTAAGGGTATGGTTTCTGTATAAGAATTCCTAATGGATTCTATATTCTGTAATGCCGCTCTATCTGATACCTGGAATGGATTATTTGCAATAGCCTGATCAGGTGATATCTCATTAGAAAGGTCGCTTGCTGCTTTTTGGCTCCTTCGCCAGTTATCCTCAAGCTTTCTGTTGCCCCATCGTCTTTTAAAATCAATAAGACCATGACTAAGTATAATAGGATTATTAAAGTAAAATTTTCCATCACCTGCACCGCCAGTAATTCCCTGCAAAGAACCTGTCAGCGGATCGCTGAAAGCTGAGGAACCTGTTCTGTCCAAAACTTTTTGGCTTTGCCTGCTGACAAGTTCATTAATTCGAACTTCCCGTTCAGCCTGGGGTAGAGCAGCGAGCATTTGAAGGGTATCTTCCCTGGCAATTATGGTAAGCCTGTCTGCCAGCAGTTCAAGGTTAGCAGCTTTGCTGCTTATAAGTTCATAATCACGATAAGTTTTAGGAAGAACTATGAGGGTACTGTCATAATAGATCTTGGATCTTAAGAAATCAGTCTGGTTTAAATAGATTTCGGCAATTTTAAGATATGACAAACCTTTTTGGACAATATTTCGCGTGCTTTTTGCAATGGATGTATTGTAGTTCTCAAGGGCTTTTACCTGATCATTGTCTTCAGAGTAGCTATTGGCGATCTGAAAATAGATCTGATCAGTAAAATCTTTGTTTTTATCATCCTTTAATAAAGCACGTAACTGCTGAGTCCTGCTGGTCTTTGTGCCGATAAGTTCATTTCTAATACTTATCCGGTTTAGATTAGCATTGAACGCCATCTCAAAAGGGGCATTGCTTTTTACTACAAGTGAGTAATTGACATAAGCATCCCTGGGTTTGCCGGTAAGTTCCTGAAGCTGGGCAGTAAGGTAGGTCCAGCGTATTTTATTTTGTTTATTTACCGCGTATTTTATGGCTTTCTGCAGTAAAGATATGGCCTCATCATCTTCATGGGCATAAATATGTAATTGAGCACGACTGGCATAAATGTCGGCAACAGATTTTTTCTCCGTATTGATGTATTTTAATGCGGTGTCGAGGGTGATCTCAGCTTCCTCAAAGCGGTCAGACTCAATCAGAGAGCGTGCTTTCCATGCAAGAGAAGCCTGCCTTATTTCCTTCTCTTCAGGATAAGTATGATAAACATAGGTGAAGAACTCAGCAGCATTAAAAAAGTTTGAGTTTAAATGGTTGGCTTTGGCAATCAAAAAAAATGCATCATCAACATATTGGCTCAAAGATTTCTCGTTTGCGATGGTATTGGCTTTTAATATTGCAAGCTCAAGGTTTTTGGTCTCTGCCTGAGATAAGGTTTCGTCAGGTTCCTTATATACGGAGATCTGCTGGTCGTAATTATCAGTATGAGCCGACTGGATGTTTCGTTCGCTTTCATTAACCAGCTCTTTCGCATTATAAAGGATATTATAATGAGCTGTTAAATTTTGCATCCCACGGCTGGCTACATTTTGCTTTTGGGGATTGCACGCAATCAGCCCTGAACCGGCGAGGCAGAAAAAGAATAAGCAGCTAGAAATGAATAGAATATTTGATCTCAAATTGATTAGAGCTTGACTTCTATATATAAACAAAATGTTTGCAAAGATATTTTATTCATGATGGAATTATCAAACGTAAAGATAACCTTTCCCTTAAAACAAATCTGCGCATGAAAGTCCATATTTTGTCAGGTTTATTTAATCCATCAAAAGCATTGTATAATTTAATAATTTTGCGCTGATTAAAAAAAGCATCATGCAGAAGCCAGATGAAAGAAACAGGAACGAGGGGCCGGATCCAGAAAAGAATGGTATAAGCGCTTATGCCAAATATATGGGTGTGGCTTTTCAAATGATGGCTATTATAGCTGCTTCTGCTTTCATCGGTTATAAAATCGATGAATGGTATGGGCACGAGGTTCAGTGGGTAACGGCCCTTACCAGTGTATTGGGTGTTTGTATTTCCATTTATCAGATTATCAGGCAGCTAAAGGCATGAAAATTAAACGATTTATTCTCTATTTCATCCTTTTTAGTGTACTTCTCAGTATTGCACCGCTTCTTGTACAGAACTACTATCCGCAGGAAGAGTTTCTGATCCCACGTTTCTGGAGCCTATTTGTCATTTTCGGCATATTAACTTTTTCTATATACATAATGACTTCCTGGAGGATGAGAATCAGTAATAAATCATCGGGCCAGGCATTGCTGGCGAGTGTCTCCATAAAACTGCTTTTTTACATGATAATCGCATTTGTTTACCTCAGTCAAAACAGTGTCGATCCGGTCAAATTTCTGCTGAACTTTTTTTATCTATATTTATTTCATACGGTGTTTGAAATATATTGTTTGTTATGTAACTTGCGCAACCAAAATTTTAAGTAAATTCCTTATAATAAATGGATTTGAGCCATATTTTCATTTCAAAAAAAATCTTAAGTAAAGCATTTTGTGCGGTTTTATTTTCCGTTTTAAGCTTTTCTGCCTATTCCCAGGAGCAGGTTACAGCAGATTCAGCCATCACCGAAGCTGCAGAAGCTCATGCCCCGGAAGCAGAAGAAGAGGAAAATATATCTGAGATCATTCTTCACCATATTGCGGATTCTCACGAATGGCATTTCTTCGGGGACTATGCACTTCCGCTTCCTGTTATTTTATACACCGAAAACGGATTTGTTAACTTCATTTCAAACAAATATGGCCATAATGACCAGGGAACTGAGGTTTTTGAAGAAGACGGAGTTAAGCTTGTCAACTATCACGGAAAATTCTACTATCCAGGTGCCAACAAACAGGCTGATGGAACCTATATTGAACATGATGAGGATGATTTAGCAATTAATGCCAAACCGCTCGATATTTCAATCACAAAAAATGTCGTATCTCTTCTTATTTCAGTTGCGGTGCTCCTTTTAGTGTTTATAAGTATTGCCAATTCATATAAAAAACGTGAGGGCAAGGCGCCTAAGGGTTTACAGTCTATTTTGGAGCCTATTATTCTCTTTGTACGCGACGACATTGCAAAACCGCAGCTTGGGCACAGATATAAAGGTTTTATGCCTTACTTATTGACAGTTTTCTTCTTCGTCTGGTTGAACAATATAATGGGACTAATTCCATTTTTTCCCGGAGGGGCAAATTTAACAGGTAATATCGCGGTAACGATGATGCTTGCTCTATGTACCTTTATTTTAACTACGGTTAATGGTAATAAGAATTATTGGGGCCATGTGTTTACCCCGCATGTTCCATGGTGGTTGTATCCGCTGATGATCCCGGTAGAGATTATTGGCTTATTTACTAAACCTATTGCATTAATGATCCGATTATTTGCAAATATTACAGCAGGGCACATCCTGGTTTTAAGTTTAATTGCACTGATCTTTATTTTGAAATCGGTGTTGGTTGCAGGAATTGCTGTTCCGTTTGTAATTTTTATAAGTTTAATTGAATTGGTTGTAGGTTTTATACAGGCATTTATCTTCACTATTTTGTCGGCCCTGTTTATAGGAATGGCCGTTGAAGAGCATGCCGAGCATTAATATGAATTTATTTTTCGTTTAATATATATTTAAAAAATCAAATTATGATCGTTGGAAGTATCGCTGGTATTGGTGCAGGATTAGCTGCTATCGGAGCAGGCATTGGTATCGGAAACATTGGTGGTAAAGCTATGGAAGGTATGGCTCGCCAACCGGAAGCAGCATCTAAAATTCAAACGGCTATGTTAATTGCAGCAGCATTCGTTGAAGCAGTAGCATTATTTGCCGTAGTTGTTGCGTTCTTAGGAACCGGTAAACTTTAATTAAATTAAAATAAGGCCTGCGCGATTGGCACCGGCCTTATTTTATTGTTTTGATTGAATTATTATTTGGTCTTATCTTAAAATAAGCTTTTCTGTTAAATAATTTTTTAATGTTCTTTCTACAATATAAAAAGAAATCTTTGTCAAGTTTTAGATGACCGCTTATTCCAATTAGATTAATAACTTTATTCTTGTAGTAATACTTTCCAATCCACCCGTCCCCAAGAAGTAT
>CAYHRC010000138.1:0-7025 GCA_964358565.1 uncultured Sphingobacterium sp.
TATTACTACCTCCGGAAATTACCGGAAATTCATTAGTAGCGGAAATAAAAAGTTTTCACATCTGATGGACCCCAAAACCGGTTATCCTATTGATAATGAACTAATCAGTGTAACTGTCCGTGCGTCCGATGCAATGAGCGCTGACGGGTATGATAATGCACTGATGGGTATGGGACTTAAAAAAGCTCTTCGCTTCGTTAGAAAGCATAAAGAACTTGAAGCTTATTTCATTTTTCATAAACCTGACGGGACTGTCACAGATACGGCAAGCGCGGGGTTTTATAAGGCAAATCTCCAATATTAGACAAAGGATTAAAGATCAAGGACACGTAATTGTTAATAAAGAATTAATCTCCTTAGGCTTGTTTCTTTGTTCTTTATTCTCAACAAATTAAGTAATGGCCCGGTCTAAATGAACATATCCACCATCAACATGTATTAATTGGCCGGTTGTATGTGAAGACCTTTCTGATAATAAAAAGGCTACAGTATCAGCAATTTCTTTAGATGTTGTCATCCGGTTTTCAAGAGGTATTTTCTTTTTAATGTCCTGCAATTTTTTTTCTGGTTCGGGCACTGTACTGATCCATTTTTCATATAAAGGCGTCCAGCATTCAGCTACAATTACCGAGTTTACCCTGATCCCATAGTTCAGAAGTTCAACCGCCCACTCGCGTGTGAGGGCGTTGCGGGCGCCATTAGAAGCAGCATAAGCTGAGGTTCCACCCTGTCCTGTTTCAGCAGTTTTGGAACCAATGTTTACGATGGCACCTTTTGAATTTTTAAGTGCAGGAAGTGCAAAATGTGCCATCAAATAATAATGGATAACATTTTTGTGCAGACTTGCTACAAAACCTTCATAGGACCCATTTTCAAGGCCTATCCCGTCATTAACACCTGCATTATTCACCAAACCATCTATCCTGCCAAATTTTTTTATGACCTCAGTTACGGCCTTTTCGCATTCAGAGGGAATTGATAGCTCTGCCCTAACCTGAAAAGCTTTCCTGCCGCTTTGTTCAAGCTCAGAAAGCAGATTTAAATTATCCGTTTCATTCCTTCCTATAATTACAGGAACAGCACCCTCTTCTGCAAGTGTTTTTACAATACCCTCGCCAATCCCTTTTGCACCTCCGCTTACCAGTATTATCTTATCAGTTAAATGAAGATCCATTTGTTCAGCGTTTTAATTCAAGTCTAATTTATAAAATTCAATGGTATTTTTACCCCAGACCATTTCCTGTTCACTAATTAAAAAGCCTGAAAGATAATCAGATAAGAGGCCGCAAACTGTATTATACTCTGCAGCAAGTTTACATACCGGCCAGTCGCTGCCAAACATCAGGCGCCGGCTTCCGAATGCTTCAAATACCGCATCGAGAAACGGAAATACATCTTCCTTTTTCCAGGCATCATGATCAGCTTCAGTTACCATTCCTGATAATTTACAATAAACATTAGGATGCAAAGCAAGGTTCTTCATATGAGATAACCAGACTTTAATCTCTCCGCTTTTAATGAAAGGTTTAGCAAGATGATCCAGCACGAAGGCCTGATCCGGATTTTTTTCAACCAGCTTGATTACATCAGGTAAATGCTGCGGGAAGACCAGTATATCGTAAGTAAAGCCAAAATTCTTCAGGGCGGAAATGCCACGAAGAAAATCAGGCCTTAACATAAAGTCTGGTTTTTCTGCCTGAAGGATATGCCTGAAGCCTTTCAACTTATCAAAGCGGCTGTATTGCCCGAGACTTTCTTCTGCATCAGGAGAACAGAGATCAGTCCATCCAACAACAGCTTTTATAAAATCATTTTCCTCAGCAAGGCTGAGGAGAAAGTTTGTCTCAGTCAGTGACTGATCAGCCTGAACAGCAACAGTTCCGTTAATGCCATTTGCATCAAGAACAGGTTTGAGATCGGAGGGTAGAAAATCCCGCCTTATGATACTCATATCTTCGGTTATCCAATTATCCCGAAGAGGATTAAACATCCAAAAATGCTGATGGGAATCAATTTTTAGCATAGGCTTTAACTCCCTGCCGTGCAATGCCAAGACCATCAATTCCCAGCTCAACCACATCACCGTCTTTCAAAAACACTGGGGGATTAAACCCTAATCCTACTCCTGCAGGTGTTCCTGTTGATATTACATCGCCTGGCAATAAGGTCATAAACTGACTTAAATAAGAAACCAGAAAAGGAATGTTGAAAACCAGGTCATCTGTATTGCCATCCTGCATGATCTTACCATTCACTTTTAACCAAAGTCTCAAATTATGCACATCGGCGATTTCGTCGCAGGTAGCTAAAAATGGGCCGATAGGAGCAAAAGTATCACAGCCCTTTCCCTTATCCCAGGTACCTCCGCGCTCTAACTGGAATTCCCGTTCTGAAACATCGTTATGAAGACAATATCCCGCTACATAATCCATTGCTTCTGCTTCAGAAACATAGCTTGCTTTTTTACCGATGACAAAGGCAAGTTCCACTTCCCAATCAGTTTTGACCGAATTCTTTGGTATGATGATATCATCATTTGGTCCGGATAATGATGTAGTGGATTTCATGAAGATAATCGGCTCTGCCGGCAAAGGCATATTAGATTCTTGTGCATGCTTTGCATAATTCAGTCCGATACACAGAATTTTGGAGGGACGGGCCACAGGGGATGCTAAACGCTCATTATTTCCTACTGGCTTAAGTTTCCCTTCATTTTCTTTCAAAAATGCTTCAAGACGTTTCAGTCCGTCATTTTCGAAAAATTGTTCGTTGTAATCTTCTCCAAAAGCTGAAGTGTCATACTTTACTTCATTAATAATAACTCCTGTTTTCTCCTGTCCGGGTGCTCCCCATCTGATTAATTTCATGTATCTATTGAGTTTTTAGTTGAATGATCCTGTCTGTTACTTCAGAATCTGATCTGTTCATGTAAATAAATAGCCCTTCAGGCTGTTGTTTAAATTTAACATTTGATCTGTCAGCCATGAAAGATGCTGACAGGACTTTTTCCTTTAATGAGGGGATAAACAAATAAGGCTGATTATCCTGTTTAAGAACATGCACGAACAAAACTTTATCCTTTGCAGTAATCACTCCCCAAGCCTGCGGAGCAATAACATTACCCCTGGTACCGTAAATACTTTCACCGTACTTTTCCATCCAGACACCAACTGCTTTGAGAGTATCAGTAAATTCAGGCTGAATTTTACCATTTGGCATAGGTCCTACATTCAGCAAAAAATTCGCATTTCTTCCCGCAGCATTCACCATATAGTGAATAATATCCTTAACTGATTTATACTTCCTGTCATTGATATTGAAACCCCAGCTGTTATTCATGGTTTCGCAGGTTTCAAGCGGCAGTGCACTGATTGATGATTCATCGTTAAATCCGGCCTTGTTTTCACCTGGCAGATCTTTTTCAAACATCTGAATATCTTCACCAGCAATAGGACTAATATGATGATTGTTTCCTACCAGGGTTGAAGGACTGAGCTTGTGTATCAGACTATATATTTCATCATAATGCCAGTTTGCGCCTGGCCGCTGCCAATGACCGTCAAACCAGATCGCACCAATTGAGGGATAATTGGTAAGCAGTTCGGTAAGCTGCGTTTTCATAAAAGCGATATAGCTGCTCCAGTTCGTTTCTGCAGGTACCGAATTCACAATTGGT
Source organism: uncultured Sphingobacterium sp. (assembly GCA_964358565.1). Taxonomy (GTDB): domain Bacteria; phylum Bacteroidota; class Bacteroidia; order Sphingobacteriales; family Sphingobacteriaceae; genus Daejeonella. The sequence goes on from CAYHRC010000138.1 coordinate 3,677, forward strand.
TTATCAAAGCCATAATCGCTGCGGCCCCAATCCAGTAATGAATAATAAAAATTCAGGCGAATTCCTTCCTTTTTACACTCATCTGCCAGTTCTTTCAGCGGATCCTTTTTGTAAGGAGTGGCATCCACAATATTATAAGGACTTGCCGATGTGCGGAACATACTAAACCCATCATGATGCCTGGATGTGATGGTTATATACTTCATCCCAGCAGCCTTTGCAAGCTGTACCCACTCTCTGGCATTAAACTCCTGAGGATTAAAGAAATCTGCTATACGTTTGTAGTTATCATAAGGGATCTTCTTGTTATGCATTACCCATTCCCCATCGCCCAGCTGACTGTAAATTCCCCAGTGAATAAACATCCCAAACTTCATATCCTGAAACTCCTTTCTGCTTGCCTTATTTTCCTGTGAGGGTGAATAAGCTGGCATTGGATGCATATATTGCTGTGCGCTAAGTGACTCCAGGCACATGAATAAGGCACAAAAAAGAACGGATCTTTTCATTTTACAGGATTAATTTGTGATTCCTTTCACACTTATCAGTTATTCAATTTGATAAAACCTCCATCAATTGGATAATCGTTTCCGGTAACAAAAGCAGCTTCATCAGAACAAAGATACAGGGCCATTGCAGCAACTTCTTCCGGCTTGGCCATCCTGCCGATTGGCTGAGTTTTAGATAATTTTTCAAACATCTCTTCTTCTTTGCCTGGATAGTTCTTAGCTATAAAACCATCCACAAAAGGGGTATGTACCCTAGCAGGAGAAATGCTGTTACACCGTATATGATCTGCAAGGTAATCCTTTGCAACAGAAAGCGTCATGGCGTAAATAGCACCCTTACTCATTGAATATGCAAACCTGTCGGTAAGACCTATCACAGCAGCGATTGAAGCCACATTCAATATAGTACCCCCTCCCTGAGCTTTCATGACAGGGATTGCTGCAAACAAACAATTATAAGCACCTTTAACATTCACATTATAGACACGGTCAAAATCAGCAGTGCTTGTCGTATCGGCTTTGCCTATATGTGCAATTCCGGCATTATTAACTAATATATCAATCCGGGGTATACTTTGAAACAGGGAAAGCACTTTGGCCTGATCAGAAACATCACATGAATGTACAGATACTTTTCCACCGCTTTCGCGGATTTCCGTGGCGACATGAGAACCTGCGTCTGAATTCAATTCGACGATATGAACCTCGGCTCCCTGGCTGGCAAATAAAATCGAAATCGCTTTTCCGATGCCACTGCCACCGCCTGTAATCACTGCTGACTTTCCTTTTAAACTAAACATATATCTATTTTTATAGTGAAATACCCCGTTTCCAGGGGATAAAATCGTCCTGACCCAACTGAACTGCCTTAGGCTGAATTTTGCCGCTCGCTACCTCAATTACATAATTCAGAATCCGATGTGCCGCCTCTTGAATGGTTTCAGACCCTTCGATGATTGTGCCGCAGTTAATATCGATAATATCTGGCATTCTCACAAATATTTTAGTGTTGGTGCTCAGTTTAATAACCGGAGTAACAGGATTGCCGGTTGGCGTTCCTAAACCAGTTGTAAAAAGAACAATGTTGGCACCTGAAGCAACTTCAGCTGTAGTGCTTTCCACATCGTTTCCTGGGGTACAAAGTAGGTTTAATCCGCTTTTTGTTACCTTTTCCGGATAATCAAGTACATCAGTGACCGGGGAGGAACCTCCTTTTTTTGCAGCACCGGCTGATTTGATCGCGTCGGTTATCAGGCCATCCTTAATATTCCCCGGGGATGGATTGGCATAAAAGCCCGAACCATCAGCCTCTGCCCGTGCATTATATGTTCGCATCAGCTGCATAAAGCGGTTGGCGGTATCTTCGTCAACACAGCGGTCGCTAAGCTCCTGCTCAACTCCGCACAGTTCCGGGAATTCGGAAAGAATTACTGATCCACCGAGGCTCACCAGAATATCGGACACATAACCCAGAGCCGGGTTAGCAGATATCCCTGAAAATCCGTCTGAGCCGCCACACTCCAGTCCGATGCATAATTTCGAGAGAGGGGCAGGTTCCCGCACCGCTTTATTTGCCTGTATCAGTCCGGCGAAGGTCTGCCTGAGTGCCTCCTGCAGCAAATTTGTTTCAGTACCTAAATTCTGCTGTTCAAGAATGGCTAGAGGCTTGCTGAAGGCAGCGTCCCTTTTACTGATCTCATTTTGGAGGGTACTTATTTGGGAATGCTGGCAGCCAAGGCTTAACACGGTTGCTCCGGCAACATTGGGGTGGGTGATATAACCTGCAATCAGTCCGCACAATGCATCAGAGTCGAGCCTTGTACCACCACAGCCCATATCATGAGTAAGGAATTTAATTCCATCGATGTTTGGAAATAAGCGCTGATCATTGTTTTCGATAGCTGTAAGCTGCAGATCTGCATTGAGGATCTTTTCGATTGAACTGCCCGTCTTATAAAGAGAGATCAGGCTGTCAACCTCATTATCATAACTCTTGGCCCTTTTATAGCCCAGTTTTTCATTCATCGCTTCCTGTAGCACATTTATATTCCGGTTCTCACAGAAAACAAGGGGTATAACCAGCCAGTAGTTTGCCGTTCCGACAGAACCATCAGCACGGTGGTAGCCCATAAATGTTTTGTCAGTAAAAGAAGATACATCGGGTTTAGTCCATGCCGATTTGCGTTTCCCCAATACAAAGTCGCTCGAGGCATGATACACATTGTCAACAGTAAGGGCCTCTCCAAGTGAAATATCTTGTCTGGCTTTGCCTACCAATACACCATACATATAGATCTCCTCATCTTTCTTTATAGGGTGAGTGGCAAATTTATGTATCGAGGCTACATCTGAAGAAAGATTAAAAGATTGTCCTTCAAATTTAATTTCTTCGCCCTTCATAAGGTCCTGCAAAGCAACGAGTACATTATCAGCCGGATGTATTTGTAAAAAGCGATGAAAAGTACCGTCTTTAAAGTTCGTATCCATTTCTGTTCTTATAATTCAAAAATTTTATCCATCAAAACCCACTTCTCCCCTGCCTTAGCACCCGGTAAAGCCTGTTGATATTTCCACATGAGATTTTCCCATTCCTGCACTTTTTCATTTGCTTTATCAGCTGCAGCTTTCTGATCAAAACTAAACTGATCACCAACCTCCATGATCATGAAAAGCCGGTTCCCAAAACGATAAACCTCCATCTTTTCAATGCCTGAGGAGCTGATACTTTCAATTATTTCAGGCCAGACATTTTTATGCAGGCGCTCATATTCAGTGATCAAAGCCGGATCGTCTTTGAGATCGAGTGTCAGGCAATATCTAATCATGAACAGGCAAGGGTT
>CAYHRC010000139.1:0-7024 GCA_964358565.1 uncultured Sphingobacterium sp.
CCATATTCCGTTCACCTTGCAATACAGATCAACACCTTTTATACCCGTTTCAGCCATATGGTTCATTTTGGTATCATTCAGTAGTGCCCACTTTACTTTTATTGAAGCAGAGTTGGTGTTAAATCTTAATGAGATGCCGGCGGAATTTTTTGACAGATCCCATACCGGCTTTCTGACCTTCTCTTTATAAGATGCAGGGAGGCGGTCATACGGACTTTCTTTCTCCGATTCAGCGACCCCTGTTCCCTCAATCAGAAAATATTCTTTACCATAATATTTTACATTCTCTTTCTTTACAGGGCTTTCCTGTGATAGAACTGTCATGCTGAAGCAGCTTAGGATCAGTAAGCAGATAATTTTGTTCATGATTTCGTTTATTTTGACACTGTATGAAGTAAATATAGGAGTACAAAGATTAAGGAACAAGGATGAATGAGAAAGGATGAACGAAGGAAGATTGTGAAACCACTATATTGCAGGCCTAAAGTTTTACTTAACAGAACCATGTTAATTTGCGTCAAAGCCGGATGAATACAGAAAATTCCGTGTCTAAGGTTAAATTTTCAACCTATGAAATTTTTGTCATACTCATACTGGCTTTAGCACAGTTTACAGTAGTGCTTGATTTCATGGTTATGTCGCCACTCGGCGACCTGCTCATGAAATCGATGGATCTGAGTACGCAGCAATTTGGTTTTTCAGTTTCTGCATATGCTTTTAGTGCCGGTATTTCAGGCTTGCTCACAGCCGGATTTGCTGATCGTTTTGATCGTAAGAAGCTATTGTTGTTTTTCTACGTAGGATTTATTGCAGGTACCTTATTCTGTGGTTTAACCAATACATATTACATGCTATTATCTGCAAGGATCTTTACCGGTATCTTCGGTGGGGTGATCGGATCGATTTCCATGGCCATTGTAACTGATCTCTTCCCAATTGAAAAACGCGGTAGGGTTCTGGGTTTTTTGCAAATGGGTTTTGGGGCAAGCCAGGTATTAGGAATTCCCATTAGTCTTTATCTTGCGAATATCTGGGGCTGGCAATCCCCTTTTTTGATGATCGTTGTTCTGGCATCTGGCATTTGGCTGATTATCATTTTTAAATTACAGCCTATAAACCAACATCTGCAGCACAGCAGCGAACGAAATGCAATCAGCCATCTTTGGCATACTCTGCAGCAGCGTGAATACCGTATAGGCTTTTTAGCTACAGCTTTTCTTTCTCTGGGCGGTTTTATGATGATGCCCTGGGGAAGTGCCTTTGCTATAAATAATCTTCATATTACCTACCAGGAACTGCCGGTTCTTTTTATGATCTCTGGAATCAGTTCACTCATCATTATGCCATTGGCTGGAAGATTGAGTGACCGCTTTGATAAGTTCACCATTTTCACCATTGCATCTGTATGGCTGAGTATAATTGTGCTCATTTATACAAACCTGACGCCGGTGCCTTTTTGGTTCGTCCTGCTTATGAATGTTGGTTTTATGATTGGTATAATGAGCCGTATGGTTCCGGCTATTGCACTATCATCGGCTTTGCCAAAAAAGCAGGATAGGGGAGCTTTTATGGGTATAAATTCTTCTTTGCAACAAATTGCAGGCGGTCTTGCTGCTGCAGTAGGTGGAATGATCGTGGTTCAAAAGGATAAATTTAGTCCTCTGGAACATTATGACACCATGGGATATGTGATTGTAGTCCTTTCAGTGATTTCTATTTTTCTGCTTTACCGGGTTAGTAATCTTATTAAGAGACGCTGAGGTCATATTGTTATATGGATCGTGCGCAGCGGTATTTGCCCTTGGCCAAAATTCGTAAAGAAACCATTATCAGTAAGAATTTCCGTTAATTTGTAGAAATTAAGCTCCAAAACCGTATGATTTCGAAAAAAACCCGCTATGCCTTAAAAGCCATGGTAGTCCTCGGAAAGAATTTTGGTCAGGCACCCATGCAAATCTCGAGGATTGCCAGCGAAGAGCATATTCCCAAAAAATTTCTTGAGCAGATCCTGCTTGACCTCAGGAATGCGGGTTTACTTTATAGTAAAAAAGGTGCCGGGGGTGGATATGGCCTGGTAAAGGATCCTTCGGAGATCAATGTTGTCCAGATTTTGCGGCTCACCGGTGGTCCGATTGCCTTATTACCCTGTGTCAGCTTAAATTTTTATCAGAAATGCGACGAATGTATTAGTGAAGAAACCTGTGGAGTAAGGGATGTTTTTTTGGAGGTTAGAAACGCCACTTTAAAGATTTTAAGCGAAACAAGTATTGCTGATCTGATACGGCGTGAAACCTTGCTGACAGAAGAATTTGGTGTTTAAAAAAAAATATTTCAAATAGTCTACTAAATCTATATACTTTGTATTATATTTGACCCATGAAAAATACATTCATACATATGTCTGTGATTTTAACAAGAAATTGTTGTTATATGAGCATTTATACGACATGAGGAACATTGATATAATAACTAAATAATATACATGAACCTCTTCAGTAAACCAGAAGAGGTTTTTTATAACAATTATCAGATATATGCAAAGTTTTAGAACAGAATTTGAAAACCCGATTGTTCAAAAGGATATTATATATCTGGAAAAAAAGATCAGGGAGTTTCGCGAAGGAAAAATACATGATGAAAAGTTCCGGAGCCTTCGATTGGCCCGCGGGATTTACGGGCAGCGCCAACCCGGTGTTCAGATGATCAGGATTAAACTTCCTTTCGGGAAGGTGACTTTCAAACAATTACTTTGCATGGCTGATATCTCTGATGAGTATGCCAGTGGCAACCTGCATTTAACAACCCGACAGGATATTCAGATCCATTATGTAAGTCTCGACCGTACCCCCGAGCTTTGGGCAAAGCTGGAGCAGGATGACATCACTCTTCGTGAAGCCTGTGGAAATACGGTGCGTAATGTGACGGCCTCTCCAACCGCAGGGATTGATCCGGATGAACCTTTTGATGTTTCTCCATATGCGCAGGCAACATTCGAGTATTTTTTACGTAATCCGATCTGCCAGGAAATGGGAAGAAAATTCAAAATTGCTTTTTCTTCCAGCGATGCCGATACCGCCTTCACATATATTCACGACCTTGGGTTTATTCCTAAAGTTATTCATACCGGAACAGAAGAGATTCGTGGTTTCAAAGTACTCTTTGGGGGAGGCCTCGGAGCCCAGCCTTCTATTGCTCAGCCTGTACATGATTTTTTACAGGAGGAAGACCTGATACCATTTATAGAATCTACCTTGCGTGTGTTCGACAGGTACGGAGAACGTAATAACCGGAATAAGGCAAGGATGAAATTCCTGGTGGCTAAGTTAGGTTTAGAAGAGGTTTTGAGACTTATCGAAGAAGAAACCCTGGCCAATCGTTCAAAGAAATTTGTGATTGACCGGAACAACATTCCATTGCCGGAGATTCCTGAATTATCCGATTATTCCGAAGTAGCCATTTCCGACCAGATGCATTACCAGAAATGGCTGGATACCAATGTCTTTGAAATGAAGCAGCAAGGGTTTTATGGTGTGTACGTTAAAGTAACAACCGGAGACATTTCAACCTCAAGAGCCAGAGAATTTATAAGTGCCATCAGCGGTTTGGTTGCCGATGAGATACGCATTACAATAAACCAGGGTTTGCTTTTAAAATTTGTACGTAAAGGAGCTTTGCCTTTACTTTTTGAAAGGTTAAAGAAACTTGATTTTGCCAATCCGGGTTTTGACAGTGTTGCCGATGTGACCACATGTCCGGGAACAGATACCTGTAATCTTGGGATATCAAACAGCACTGAACTGGCTCGTGTTCTGGAGGATCTGATTATTAATGAATATGAGGATCTGATAGATAATCAGGATATCAAAATAAAAATAAGTGGCTGTATGAACAGCTGTGGCCAACATGGGTTAGCGCATATCGGTTTCCACGGCAGTTCGCTAAAGGCAGACGGCAAAGTTGTTCCAGCCGTACAGGTGTTGTTAGGTGGCGGTACTATTGGCAATGGTTTAGGCCGTGCTGCAGATAAAGTGATCAAGGTGCCTTCCAAGCGAACAAAAGATGTGGTGCGGATTATCCTGGATAATTACAGACTAAATAAAGAGGGCGATGAATTATTCAATGACTTTTACGACAGGTATGGGAAAGATCATTTTTACCAGTTGTTAAAGCCGCTTGCCGACCTATCTACTCTAAATCCTGATGAGTTTGTTGACTGGGGACATGAAGGAGCTTTTGAAACGGCTATAGGTGTAGGGGAATGTGCAGGTGTAATGATCGACCTGGTTTCAACTCTTCTGCTGGAGTCGGAAGAAAAGTTGCAATGGGCTATCGAGTCTTTTGAAGCAGGTGCATATTCGGATGCGATTTATCACTCTTACAGTGTGTTCATCAGCAGCGCTAAAGCTGTGCTGCTCGATAAAGGTATCAACAGCAACACGCAAGCAGGTATTATGCGGGATTTTGATGAACAATATAAGGATAGCCCGATACTTGCAGGTGTAGAGAGCTTCAGTGAACTGGTATTAAGGATAAACAAAAATGAACCATCAGCAGAGTTTGCCCGGGCCTATCTCGGATCAACAGTTGATTTTATAAATAGAATTAAGGCAGAAAAGGAGTCAATTCAATTATGATACCTACCCAAATAAATAAAGAAATTAAAGAGCCAAGGATTACATTGGTTGGCGCCGGACCCGGCGATGCAGAACTGATCACTCTAAAGGGCGTTAGGGCTCTGAGATCAGCTGATGTCATTCTTTATGATGCATTGGTAAACAATGAGCTTTTAGATTTTGCTCCTGAACATGCAATTAAAGTGTATGTTGGCAAACGTTCCGGAGATCATTCTTATTCACAGGAAGCTGTAAATAAGCTGATGATAGACTATGCACTCAACTACGGCCATGTTGTTCGTTTAAAAGGCGGGGATCCGTTTGTTTTCGGACGAGGTTTCGAAGAACTTGAGATTGCCGCTTCTTACAGCATCCCTGCAGAAGTAATTCCCGGGATATCGAGCAGTATTTCAGTTCCGGCGATGCAGGGCATTCCTGTTACTCATCGTGGAACAAGCGAAAGTTTCTGGGTAATTACAGGCACGACAACTTCAGGAGAAATTTCAAAAGACCTGTATACAGCCGCAAAAACTGATGCCACGGTGGTGGTATTAATGGGAGTGAAAAAACTAAAGGAGATCGCAGCAGTGTTCGAAGCTGAAGGTAAGGGCCGTTTGCCTGTAGCAGTCATTCAGAATGGTTCGATGGCAAATGAAAAGATTGTTGTAGGTACTGTTGAAACAATTGTTGAGGCTGCCTTTGATCAGAAGATAGACTCTCCTGCATTGATCGTATTTGGCGAAGTGGTCGCCTTGCATTCGAAGTTTCAGCCAATAAAGGCGTTTTATGAAATTACTGAGTAAAACCGGCAATCAGGTTGAGAGCAATACAGGGAATGAACTCTTTCCGGTATTCCTTAAACTCAATGAACTTAAGGTTCTGCTGATTGGTGCTGGAAATGTCGGTCATGAAAAGCTGAAGGCAGTTTTGCATAATAGCCCGGAAACCGAAATATCCATTGTTTCCGAAAGTTTTTTACCATCAGTTATTGACCTGGCTGCACAATTTCCAAAAGTAAGTCTCAGCTACAAAAGCTTCGAGCCTTCCGATCTGGATGGACATAACCTGGTTATCATGGCAACCGGTAATAACAATCTAAACCAACAGGTCAGGGCTTTAACACGGGAGCGCCATATTTTAATGAATGTTGCAGATAACCCGGAACTTTGCGATTTTTATCTCGGTTCTATAGTAAAAAAGGGCGACCTCAAAATCGGGATCTCAACAAATGGTAAATCACCGACCATAGCGAAACGGTTAAAAGAGGTTTTTCAAAGTAATCTGCCAGATGAACTTGATGTTACCTTACAACACATGAATAAATTAAGAAATACACTTAACGGTGATTTTTCAGATAAGGTTAAAGTATTGAATCAAGCTACAGCAATATTAATAACACCCGCTTCAGAACAGGACGCCAGCCGGAAAATGCGCTTCATCTTATGGAGCGCAGGGTTTGTAAGTCTCGCACTGATCGTAATTTTATTTTGGGCGAATGATGAAGCCTTCCGTACCTATCTGATAGGAATTCATCCAACATTTTATTATTTTCTTGCTGCCGGGTTTATTTTCGCCATGATAGACGGGGCAATTGGCATGTCTTACGGTGTTACTTCAACTACTTTTGCTTTGTCAATGGGTATTCCACCCGCTTCGGCGAGTACTGCAGTTCATGTTTCCGAAATATTGAGCAATGGTATTGCGGGCTGGATGCATTTCAGGATGAAGAATGTAAATATGCGACTGTTCTGGTTGTTACTTATCCCTGGTGTGATCGGTGCTGTACTGGGGGCTTTCTTGCTTTCCTCCCTGGAACACTATAGTCATTACACCAAACCTGTAGTTTCATTGTATACACTTATCCTCGGAATAGTGATCCTGTTAAAAGCACTCAGGGTAAATCGCAAATACATTGGTGAAAAGATCAAAAATATCAGGTTTCTGGGTTTTAGCGGTGGATTCATTGATGCAGTTGGCGGTGGCGGATGGGGATCTATCGTTCTTTCATCTCTCATTGCAGGAGGCCGCAATGCGCGTTACGCATTAGGAACTGTAAAACTTTCGAGATTTTTTATTGCTCTTATGAGCTCATTAACATTTGTTACGTTACTTAATAATGTATACTGGGATTCTGTCCTGGGTTTAGTTATCGGAAGCGCAATTGCTTCTCCCATTGCTGCCCGTTTATCAAATAAAATTTCGGTTAAAGCAATTATGATAACAGTGGGCATAATTGTTATCATAGTTAGTCTTAAAACAATAATAAGCAACCTTATTAATCTTATTTAATTAAGTATTTTTGCGGAAATCGCATAAAAATGAAAGAACAATCCAAGCTAATACGTACCCAGGCACCCCGGTCAGTAAACAGGGAGCATTCTGTCCCTTTATATCTTACCTCTAGTTTTGTG